>NZ_JAYKBQ010000009.1:0-63665 GCF_035282425.1 Parvimonas sp. M20
AAAGATACCTCCTTTTTGTGTTCATAAATATAATACTATTATTTATTTAATGTGTCCACTTTTATAAGTAGGGTGCAAGATGTTGATAGATGATAAGATACAACCTGTATTACCATACACAAGGTCAAAAGGAAAGAGAAAAGAAGGATTTTATCCAAGAGATTATGTATATGATGAATATTATGATTGTTACATCTGCCCAGAAAATGAGATAATAAAGTATAGTACGACAACAAGAGAAGGATATAGAGAATATAGAAGTGATAGGAATAAATGTAGTAAGTGTAAGAATTTAGAGAAGTGTACAGAAAGCAAAAACAAACAAAAAGTAATAACAAGACATATATGGAAGAATTACTTAGAAGAATGTGAAGAATACAGATATACAAAAAAAGGAAAAGAAGAATATAAGAGAAGAAAAGAGACAATAGAAAGAACATTCGGAACGGTAAAAGAATATCATGGATTTAGATATACAAATGAGAAAGGGAAAGCAAAAATGCAAATAAAAGCTCTCCTAACTTTTGCGTGTCTAAATATGAAGAAATTAGCAAATATGATGAGCAGATTAGGTAGAAAGAGACCTAATTTTTTAATTTTTAAGGAAATTTATAGAAAATTTAAGATTTTAACAAAATTTCAGATGATTTTTAATTAAAAACAAAAATACATAAAAAAAGCACAGACAAAATTTATGCTTTGTCTGCGCTCTGAGGAATTACTTAGGTAATTCCTTTTTTCTTATAATATTTTGTAAGACTGTTTTTTATTGTTAAATTGTGATAAAATAGTTTTAAGATTTATAATAGGAGGTAGTTATGACTAAAGAAAATTTAGATTTAAAGTTTGAGGACTACAAATATATTCGTCCTGATTTTGAAAAACTTAGAACTGATATTAGAGCTTTGACTGAAAGACTTGTAAATGCTAAAACAAGTGAAGAAGCTATTGAAACTTATAATGAGCTTAATAAAGTAAGTTCAGATGCTGATAGTATGGTTGCTTTAGCACATGTTAAAAATTCAATTGATACTAAGGATGAATTTTTTGACAAAGAAATGCAATTTATTCAAGAAAATGCTCCAAAAGTTCAAGAAGTCGAGGTTGAATATATAAGGGAGTTTGTTAATAGCAAATTTAGAAAAGAACTTGAAGAAAAGTTTGGAGTTTATTTGTTCCAAAAATATGAAAATTATTTATTGACTTTTAATCCTTCAATTATGGAAGATTTAGTTGAGGAAGCAAAGGTTGTTATGGAATATCAAAAACTTTTGTCTTCTTGTTCAAAAGAATGGAATGACGAACAGTTAAATCTTACTCAACTTGCTAAGTATACTCAAGATTCTGATGCAAGTACTAGAAGAAAAGCTACAAATCTTGTTTCTGAAATTTATGAAGAGCAAACAGAAAAACTAGATGAAATCTATGATAAAGTAGTTAAGATAAGAGATAGAATGGCTAAAAAATTAGGTTATAAGAATTTTATAGAGCTTGGCTACAAAAAAATGGGTAGAGTTGATTATAATGCTAAAGATGTTGAGGGTTATAGAAAACAAATTGTAGAAACTATTGTTCCTATTTGTAATAAGATTAGAGAAGAACAAAGAAAGAGAATAGGATTAGATAAACTAACTTTCTATGATGAGCCGATGTTCTTTAAGTCAGGAAATCCTGCTCCACATGGAAAAAAAGATTGGATGGTTGACAGAGCAGAAAAAATGTATAGTGAGTTATCTCCTGAAACCAAAGAATTTTTTAATTTTATGAAAACTAAAAATTTATTTGATTTAGATGCAAAGACAACAAAAGCAGGTGGAGGATATTGTACTTATTTAAGAAATTGGAGAAGTCCATTTATTTTCGCTAATTTTAACGGTACAACTCATGATGTTGAGGTTCTAACTCATGAAGCAGGGCATGCTTTTCAAGTTTTCTCATCAAGAGATTATATTCCTGAATACACTTGGCCTGGAATGGAATCAGCAGAAATCCACTCAATGAGTATGGAATTTTTCACTTGGCCTTGGATGGATTTATTCTTTGAAGAAGAAGCTGATAAATTTAGATATAATCATATGGCTCATCGTTTAACATTTTTACCTTACGGAGCTTTAGTTGATGAATTCCAACATGTTGTATATGAAAATCCTGAACTAACTCCAAAACAAAGACGTGAAAAATTTAGAGAATTAGAAAAGAAATATTTACCACATAGAGACTATGATGGAATAAAAGTTCTAGAAAATGGTGGATTTTGGTTTAGACAAAGACATATTTTTCAAATGCCTTTCTATTATATAGATTATACATTGGCTCAAGTGTGTGCTTTCCAATTTTGGAATAAAGACCAAAAAGATCACAAATCAGCATTTGCTGATTATGTAAGACTTTGTAAAACAGGGGGAACAAAACCTTTCTTACAACTTCTTGAAGTTGCAAAATTAGAAAATCCATTTATATATGGAACTATAAAAAAAGCAGTTGAACCAATAGAAGAATATCTAAATTCTGTTGATGCAAGTAAATTTTAAGTAAAAGGCAAATTTAAAACGCTCCAGTGGGAGCGTTTTTATATTTCAACTTCTTTTATACTTTCAATCAGATTTTTGTTTTCTTCTAAAATAGGATTAACTTCATTTTCTATAAATTCATCTACTTGTGAAGGACATCTTCCAATATATTTCATTGGATTAAGAACTTCAGTAAGTTCATCTTTACTTATGTCAAAGAAATCATCTTTTTCGATTAATTCCAATAAATTATTTTCAAGTCCTTTTTCTTTTACATTTTTTCCTGCAATTTGTGAAAGCTCTCTAATTCTTTCATGAAGTTCTTGTCTATCTCCACCTTTTTTTACTTGATTCATCATGATATTTTCACTTGCCATAAAAGGCAATTCAGCCATTAAATGTTTTTCAATTACTTTTTCATAAACTACCATTCCATCGACTACATTTGCATAAAGTTCCAATATTCCATCTACTGCCAAAAATCCTTGAGAAATTGAAAGTCTTTTATTTGCACTATCATCTAAAGTTCTCTCAAACCATTGTGTTGCAAAAGTTATTGAAGGATTCATCACATTGGAAATAACAAAATTTGATAAAGCTCCAATTCTTTCTGATTTCATAGGATTTCTCTTATAAGGCATGGCAGATGATCCGATTTGACTTTTGCCGAAAGGTTCTTCAATTTCTTTAAGGTGTTGTAAAAGTCTTAAATCATTAGAAAATTTATGAGCGGATTGTGCTATATTTGATAATAAAAATAAAATCTTACTGTCAATTTTTCTTGTATATGTTTGACTTGTAACGGCAAAAACACCTTTAAAGTTCATTTCTTTAGCTATAAAATTGTCAAGTTGTTTTACTTTTTCTTCGTCATTATCAAAAAGCTCCATAAATGATGCTTGACTTCCCGTTGTTCCTTTTGCTCCGCGAAGTTTTAAGTTTTCCAATATGAAATTTAGTTCTTCAAGGTCAATAATTAAATCTTGCATATAGAGCGTTAACCTTTTTCCAACTGTTGTAGGTTGTGCAGCTTGAAAATGTGTATATGCTAAAGTTGGAAGATTTTTATATTTTAGAGCATTTTTCTTTAATAAATTTAAAACATTTATAATTTTTTTCTTTACAATTAAGAGTGCCTCTTTCATAACAATAAGTTCAGTATTATCTCCAACAAAGCAACTTGTAGCACCTAAATGAATAATCCCTTTTGCATTAGGACACTGAACCCCATAGGCATAAACATGACTCATCACATCATGTTTTACAATTTTTTCTCTTTCTAATGCAACATCAAAGTTAATATCATCTTTGAATGCTTCAAGTTCTTTAATTTGTTCATCAGTTATGTTTAGTCCTAAACTTTTTTCTCCTTTTGCAAGAGTTATCCATAATTTTCTCCAAGTTTTAAATTTAAAATCATCAGAAAAAATATAACTCATTTCTTTACTTGAATATCTATTAGTAAGTGGATTTGAATAAATGTCTTTCATAAAAACTCCTCAGTATAATTTTTGATATATATTTTAATCTCATAACTTAATTTTATCCATGTATTATATCATAATTTATTTTGATAAATAAATTAATTTAATTATGATAAAATAGGGAGGCCTTTATCACAAGGCATAAATATATACTTATTATATCATATTTTAGTTATTATAAATAGACAAAATAAATATATTATATTTTTAAAAAATAGTTGGAATAACTAATAATTAAGTTTACAATTTGTTTGAAAATATGTTATAATAAATGAAACTTTATGCTTTATATTGGGGATGGACGAATTGTTAATTTATCAATGTGGTTGATAAATTAATAATAGTTTTAAATTAGGAGGTAAATTCAATGATAGATAATGAAGAAAAAATAAAAGTAATGAAAAAGAAAAGAAAGAAAAGAAGAAGGAAAGAAAATTTTGTTATTATAACTGCAGTTTTCTTAGCACTTTTTGTGTTTATAGGTGGTAAATATGCTTATGACTTAATTTATCCGAACAAAAATCAAACACAAAATAAAAACAGTGAAGAGAATAAAAAAGGGAATTCAGATAATAATTCGGATGACAAACAAAATTCTTCTGAAAAAGAAACTGAGCAAAATAATCCAAATGGAATAGATTTTGCAGAATCTGGAAATCATATAAAATCAGCAGACTCATATGCGTATAATACAGCAGAAATTAGAGATTATATTATGAGTAAAAAAGAATATACAGGAAAGAAAATGGTATTTTTAACTTTTGATGACGGAGTTACTCCGGGTGTAACTGATAAAGTTTTAGATATTCTTAAAGAAAAACAAGTTCCTGCTACTTTTTTCATAGTAGGTAAAACTTTAAACGATCAAGCAAAACCATATTTAGAAAGACAATTAAAAGAGGGACATGGAATAGCTATTCATAGTTTTTCTCATGATTATAATAAATTGTATCCTAAGAGGGTTCCAAATCCTGCTGTTATAAAGGATGAAGCTGAAAAAACTATGGCGAGATTGAAAGAACTTTTAGGTGATAAATTCAATACAGGTGTTTGGAGGTATCCAGGTGGTCATATGTCATGGAAAGGTCTTGAAAATGCTGGTAATGGGGATGAAACTTTAAAAAGTTTAGGACTTGAATGGATTGATTGGAATAGCTTATCAGGAGATGCAGAACCTCTAAAGGTTAGACCTACAAACAAAGAGGAAATGTTAAAATATGTTAAAACATCTTTAAGCTATTGGAAACAACAAAATGTTGCTGTTGTTTTAATGCATGATTCTCAGGGAAAGAATTTGACTGTAGAAACTTTGCCTAGTATAATTGATTATTTTAAATCTAATGGATATGAATTTGGTATTTTAAAATAGGTGAAATATGATTTATTTTTTAATTGGAACTTTAATTTTATTAGTTGTTATTGCGATTGTTTTGATTTTAAAACTATTAAAAAAATCAAATGGTGATGTCATAAGAGATGAAGATATTTTAAAATTAAAACTTAGTTTTTCAGATGAATTTAATAAATTAAACGAAAAATTAAATGGAAACAATGAAAAAATTTCTAATCAATTGCTTGAATTTAAAAATTCTACTAATGACAATATTATAAAAGCGGGTAAAGAGAATATTGATTCGATTTTTAATTTCAATGACAAATTAAAGTCAGAGTTAAAAAAGGACTTCTTAAATCTTACCGTTGTTGTTGAGGGAAGACTCGATAAAATAAATGAAAGTGTTGAAACAAAACTTGAAAAAAGCTTTGAAGATACTAAAAAGACATTTAGTAATGTTATGCAAAGTTTAGGAAGACTTGACGAAGCTCAAAAGAAGATGGAGTTTTTATCTAATAATGTTCAAAACTTAAATAATGTTTTGACTGATAAAAAAACTCGTGGAATTTTTGGAGAAGTACAATTGTATCAAGTTTTGACTTCAGCATTTGGAAATAACAATGAAATTTATCAAAAACAATATAAACTTTCTAATGGAACGATGGCAGATGCAGTTATATTTGCACCAGAACCTGTTGGAACTATTTGTGTCGACAGTAAATTCCCATTGGAAAATTATAGGAGAATTTTTGAGGATATATCTGAAAACAAGTTAGAAAATGAAAAAAGTTTTGAACAAAATTTAAAGAAACATATTGATGACATTTCTTCAAAATATATTATAAAAAATGAAACAACGGACCAAGCTATTTTGTTTTTACCAGCAGAGGCTATATTTGCATATCTTAACGCTTATATGCCTAAAATTGTTGAATATGCATATTCAAAGAGAGTTTGGATTACATCTCCTACAACAATGATGGCAATATTAACAACAATACAAGCAGTTTCTCAAAACTTAAAGCAATCTCAATATGCTTTAGAGATTCAAAGAGAATTAAGTTTACTCTCTGATGAGTTTGAAAGATATGCAAAAAGATGGGAGACACTAGAGAAAGATATAAACAAAGTAAGCAAAGATGTTAAAGATATTTTTACAACTTCAACAAAGATTACAAGAAGATTTGATAACATAAAAAACGTTGAAGTATTTGAAAAAGATGAAGCTAACGAAGTTTTAAAAATTGAGGAATAAATTTAGGTAAGGTAGTGTATAAAAATTATACACTATCTTTTTTATATGTGGCTAACTTAATTTTACAATATACGATTGAAAAAATTTTTAAATATTTTTGAAAAAATGCCAAAAAAGTATTGCAATAATAGAAGTGATGTAGTATAATATATGGGTGCTCATATGCACATAATAGGCGTTGACGAAATAGGTTGCTCAAATTATGGCTATTTTCTAGCATTTTGAGGTAATTATTTCTGAGTATGTCGAACTAGATTTCGGCGACGGGTCGCCGTATTTTTTGGAAGTAAAAATGGAACACACGGATGAGTTGATACGGAGGACCTAGTTGCATGATGCCAAAACATGCGAAATAAGGAGGTAAAAAAATTGGCAAACAAGCAAAAAATCAGAATTAGATTAAGAGCTTACGATCATGAATTAATTGATAGCTCAGCACAACAAATAGTGGAATCTGCAAAGAGAACTGGTGCAGAAGTATCAGGACCTATTCCACTACCAACAGAAAAGGAAATCATTACAATCTTAAGAGCTGTTCACAAATACAAAGACAGTAGAGAACAATTCGAACAAAGAACACATAAAAGACTTATTGATATCCTAAATCCAAACCAAAAAACTTTGGAAAGTTTAAAGAAATTAAATCTTCCAAGTGGTGTAGATATCGAAATTAAGTTATAAATCTTAGAATGATTGTAAATCAATCCGCTGTAAGTAATAGGAGGTGTACTCAATGAAGAGTATTTTAGGTAAAAAAATTGGAATGACTCAAATTTTTACTGAAGATGGAGCAGTTGTTCCTGTAACAGTTGTTGAAGCGGGCCCTATGTTCGTTACACAAATTAAAACTGTTGAAACTGATGGTTATAATGCAATCCAATGTGGATATGTAGACAAAAAAGAAAAGAAGGTTACAAAACCTCTTAGAGGACATTTTGATAAAGTAAGTGTTGGATATAAGAGATTTGTAAGAGAATTTAGATTAAACGAAGGCGAAACTTTTGAAACTGGTCAAGAAATTAAGGTTGACTTATTTGCTGAAGGAGATAAAGTAGATGTTATCGGAACTTCAAAAGGTAAAGGTACTCAAGGTGCTATAAAGAGATGGAATTACGGAAGAGGTCCTGAAGGACATGGTTCTAAATCTCATAGAGTAGCCGGAGCTAGAAGTGCAGGTACTTACCCAGGTAGAGTACTTAAAGGTAGAAAAGCAAGTGGAAAAATGGGAAATGAAAAAAGTACTGTTCAAAATCTTGTCGTTGTAAAAGTTGACGTTGAAAAGAACCTAATTCTTGTAAAAGGTGCTATTCCAGGACCTAAAGGTGGTTTAGTAACAATTAGAGAAGCGGTTAAAAGATAGTTTAAGGAGGATAAATAATGCCTAAGGTTAATGTTTATAACCAACTAGGAGAAGTTGTTGGTGATATAGAATTAAACGAAGCTATTTTTGGTATTGAAGTTAATGAACATGTTGTTTATGAAGTAGTAAAAAACCATTTAGCTAATAGAAGACAAGGCACTCAATCAGCTAAAACTCGTGCAGAAGTACGTGGAGGCGGAAGAAAGCCTTGGAGACAAAAAGGTACTGGTCGTGCTAGACAAGGTAGTATAAGAGCTCCTCAATGGAAAGGTGGCGGAGTAGTATTCGCACCAAAACCAAGAAGTTATAGATACTCAGTTCCTAAAAAAGTAAGAAGACTTGCTATGAAATCAGTTCTTTCTTCAAAAGTTCTTGAAGGAGAATTAAGAATTTTAGATTCTTTAACAGTTGATGCATTCAGCACAAAGAAAGCAAAAGAAATTTTGAAAAACTTGAGTTTAGAAACAAAAACTATGATAGTTTTACCAGAAGGAAATGATATGATTATTAAATCATTTGCTAACCTTCCTAAAGTTGAAACTGTTGTTGTAGATTATATGAATGTTTATGATTTAATGAGATTTGATAATCTTATAATCATAAAAGATGCCTTATCAAAAATTGAGGAGGTGTATGCATAATGACAGCATATGATATTATTATTAAACCGGTTGTAACTGAACGTTCAATGGAAAATATGGAATCAAAAAGATACACTTTCAAAGTTGATACTAGGGCTAATAAATCAGAAATAAAAAAAGCCGTAGAAACAATTTTTGGTGTAAAAGTTAAACAAGTAAATACAATGAATATTACTGGTAAGAAAAAAAGAATGGGAGCTAATGTTGGCAAAAGACCGGATTGGAAAAAAGCCATTGTTACTCTTACGGAAGATTCAAAAGAAATTGAATTTTTTGAAAGTATTTAATATAGGAGGTAATATTAATGGCTATTAGAAAGTATAAACCAACTTCTGCTGGTGTGCGTGGAATGAGCGTTTTAACTTTTGATGAAATAACTAAGACAAAGCCTGAAAAGTCTTTATTAGTTTCTTTATCAAAATCAGGCGGAAGAAATTCATTAGGAAGAATTACCGTTAGACATAGAGGTGGCGGTGCTAAAAGAAAATATAGAATAATAGATTTTAAAAGAAATAAAGATGGAGTACCAGGAAAAGTTGCTTCTATCGAATATGATCCAAATAGAACTGCTAATATAGCATTAATCCATTATTTAGATGGAGAAAAGAGATATATCTTAGCTCCAGAAGGATTAAAAGTTGGAGATAAAATAGAATCAGGCGAAAATGCAGATATCGTAATTGGTAATGCATTAAAATTAAAAGATATTCCAGTTGGTACAAATGTTCATAATATTGAGTTAAAACCAGGGAAAGGTGGACAACTTGTAAGAAGTGCAGGTTCTGAAGCTCAATTGATGGGTAAAGAAGGAAGATTTGCACAATTAAGATTACCTTCAGGTGAATTTAGATTAATTCATTTAGAATGTAGAGCTACAGTTGGTCAAGTTGGTAATTTAAGTCATGAACTTATAACTATCGGTAAAGCAGGAAGATCAAGACATATGGGTAAGAGACCACATGTTAGAGGATCAGCGATGAACCCAGTAGATCACCCTCATGGTGGTGGGGAAGGTAGAACTCCTGTTGGACGTCCAGCACCTTCAACTCCTTGGGGTAAACCGGCTTTAGGACTTAAGACTAGAAAGAAAAATAAAAAGTCTAATAAGTTCATAGTAAGAAGAAGAACTAAAAACTAATTAAGGAGGAAAACAAATGGGTAGATCTCTTAAAAAAGGACCATTTTGTGATGATCATCTTTTAAAGAAAATAGATGCATTAAATAGTGCAGATGAAAAAAAAGTTATAAAAACTTGGTCAAGAAGAAGTACAATTTTTCCACAATTTGTTGGACATACTATAGCTGTTCATGACGGAAGAAAGCACTTACCAATATATATTACTGATGATATGGTAGGACATAAACTTGGAGAGTTCGTTCTAACTAGAACTTACAGGGGTCATGTTGGCAAAAACGAAAAAAATAGTAAAATAAGATAATAGATAAGGAGGAGATAACATGCAAGCTAAAGCAATTGCAAAATATCAAAGAATTTCACCTCTTAAAGTAAACTTTATTTGTAGAGAAATAAGAGGAAAGCATGTAGATGAAGCTTTATCTATTCTAAGATTCACTCCTAAAGCGGGTGCTAGATTATTAGAAAAGGTATTAAAATCAGCTGTTGCTAATGCAGAAAATAATCATAATTTAGATAGAAAAGACCTTTATGTATTAGAAGCTTATGCAAATGATGCTCCAGTTATGAAAAGATGGAGACCAAAGGCTAAAGGTTCAGCTTACCCAATTTTGAAAAGATCAAGTCATATTGGTGTAACGGTAGCAGAAAGATAGTATAAGGAGGATAAAAAATGGGTCAAAAAGTTAATCCTCATGGGTTAAGAGTTGGAATAATAAAAGATTGGGACTCAAGATGGTTTGCCGATAAAAAAGAATTTGGTAATTTATTAGTAGAAGACCACAATATTCGTAAACTTGTTAAAAAAGAGGTAGCTCTTTCAGGAGTACCTAAAGTTGAAATAGAAAGATCAGCAAATAGAGTAAAGGTAACAGTTTTTACTGCTAAACCTGGAATGGTAATTGGAAAATCAGGTGCTGGTGTTGAAGAATTAAGAGTTAAAATTGAAAAATTAACTGGTAAAAAAGTAATTGTTAATGTTGAAGAAGTTAAGAGACCTGATTTAAGTGCTCAATTAGTTGCTGAAAACATTGCTGGACAATTAGAAAGACGTGTATCTTTTAGACGTGCTATGAAACAAGCTATGCAAAGATCATTAAAAGCAGGAGCAAAAGGTATAAAAACTGCTGTTTCTGGTAGACTTGGTGGAGCTGATATGGCTAGAACTGAAGGATATTCTGAAGGAACAATTCCTCTACAAACTTTAAGAGCAGACATTGAATATGGATTTGCTGAAGCTGATACAACTTATGGAAAATTAGGCGTAAAAGTTTGGTTATACAAAGGAGAAGTTCTTCCAGGAATGAAAGCTGCAGTTATTGAAGAAAAACCTGCAAAAAAAGATAGAAGAAACAAGAAAGACAATAAGAAAAGATTTAATAAAACTGGTGCTAAGAAAGAAGCTTAGTTACTGGAAGGAGGAAAGAGTCTATGTTAATGCCTAAGAGAGTAAAATATCGTAGAGTTCATAGAGGCAGAATGACTGGTAAAGCTCTAAGGGGAAATACAATTTCTTATGGAGATTATGCGATTCAAGCATTAGAACCTTGCTGGATGACTGCAAACCAAATTGAATCTGCAAGACGTGCGATGACAAGATATATAAAAAGAGGCGGTAAAATCTGGATTAAAGTATTCCCTGATAAGCCTGTTACTAAAAAACCTGCTGAAGTAAGAATGGGTTCTGGTAAAGGAGCTCCTGAATACTGGGTAGCAGTTGTTAAACCAGGTAGAGTATTATTTGAAATGAGTGGAGTTCCTGTTGATGTAGCTAGAGAAGCTATGAGACTTGCTGCTCACAAACTACCTGTAAAGACTAAATTTATAACTCGTGAGATGAAGGAAGGTGAAGCTAATGAAAATTAAAGAAATTCGCCAAATGAATGATAGTGATTTACAAGCAAAATTAAAAGATTTAAAAGTAGAATTATTTAATTTACGTTTTCAATTAGCCACTGGACAATTAGAGAATCCTATGAGAATTGGTGGCATTAAAAAAGATATAGCTCGTGTTAAGACTATTATTAGAGAACGTGAGCTTAATGCTGGAAAGGAGGCTTAATACTATATGGAAAGAAATAGTAGAAAAGTCATAATAGGAAATGTAGTTTCTAATAAAATGGATAAGACTATAGTTGTAGAAGTTGCAACTTTTGTATCTCACCCACTTTATAAAAAACAAATGAAAAAGACTACAAAATTTAAAGCACATGATGAAAATAACGAATGTTTAATTGGTGATAGAGTTAAAATTATGGAAACAAGACCTCTTTCAAGAGAAAAGAGATGGAGACTTGTTGAGATACTTGAAAGAGTAAAATAATTTTCATCTGGAAAGGAGTATCGTATGATTCAAACAGAAAGTCGTTTAAAAGTTGCTGACAACTCTGGCGCTAAAGAACTTCTTGTTATCAGAGTACTTGGTGGTACTAATAAGAAATATGCAAAAGTTGGCGATATAGTAGTTTGTACTGTTAAAAGTGCTACACCAGGTGGAGTTGTTAAGAAAAGTGACGTTGTAAAAGCGGTAATTGTTAGAACAACAAATAGTATAAAGAGAAATGATGGCAGCTACATTAGATTTGATGATAATGCAGCAGTAATTATAAAAGATGATAAGAACCCAGTTGGTACAAGAATTTTCGGATCAGTTACAAGAGAGCTAAGAGCTGGTAACTTTATGAAAATTATATCTCTTGCACCTGAAGTATTATAATAGGAGGTGTTAGAATGAAAATAAAATCTGGAGATACTGTTATTGTAATTGCAGGAAAAGATAAAGGAAAAACTGGAAAAGTACTTAAAACTTTAGTAAAAGAAAATAAAGTAATAGTTCAAGGAGTAAATATTCAAACTAAACACAAAAAGGCTAGAAATCCAAAAGATGAAGCTGGCCTAATAAAAATTGAGGGAAGTATTGATGTTTCAAATGTAATGTACCTTGATCCTAAAGTTAATAAACCTTCTAGAATTGGTTATGCTCTTGAAGGGGATAAAAAAGTTAGAATCAGTAAAAAAAGTGGTTCAAAAATAGATAAATAGTTGAAAGGAGGAATCTTAAGTGACTTCCAGAATGCAAGTTAGATATAAAGAAGAAATAGTTTCTGCTTTAATGGAACGTTTTAAATATAAAAATATTATGGAGGTTCCTAAACTAAATAAGATTGTTATCAATATTGGTTTAGGTTCAGCTAAAGATAATCCAAAAGTTTTAGAAAGCGCTTTAAGAGACTTGGAAATTATTTCAGGTCAAAAGCCTATAATAACTACTGCTAAAAAATCAATTGCTAATTTCAAACTAAGAGAAGGTATGAAGATTGGTACTAAAGTAACTCTTAGAGGAGAAAAAATGTATGATTTTCTAGATAGATTGGTTAATATTGCTCTTCCACGTGTAAGAGACTTTAGAGGTGTTAGTGCTTCAAGCTTTGATGGTAGAGGAAATTATGCATTAGGTATAAAAGAACAATTAATATTCCCAGAAATCGTATATGATATGATTGATCAAATAAGAGGAATGGATATTATAATAGTTACTACTGCTAAGACTGATGAAGAGTCAAAAGCACTTTTAGAGCTATTAGGAATGCCTTTTAAAAAGTAGTAGGAGGAAATTTAATGGCTAAAAAATCAATGGTACAACGTGAATTAAAACGTCAAAAGTTAGTTGAAAAGTATGCTGCAAAACGTGCAGAGTTAAAAGCCAAAGGGGACTATGTTGGTTTAAGCAAATTACCAAGAAATGCTTCTCCAACTCGTTTACACAACCGTTGTAAAATAACTGGACGTCCTCATGGATACATTGGAAAATATGGAATCAGCCGTATTGTATTCCGTGAATTAGCTTACAAGGGAGAAATTCCTGGCGTTAAAAAGGCTAGTTGGTAATATTAGATAAAGGAGGAAGCTTATATGATGACTGATCCTATAGCAGATATGCTTACAAGAATTAGAAATGGTAATAACGCTAGACATTCATCTGTTGAAATACCTGCATCAAAAATGAAGAAAAATCTTGTACAGATTTTATTAGATGAAGGTTTTATTGAAGGATATAATGTAATTGAAGATGACAAACAAGGAATCATCACAGTTGACTTAAAATATGGAAAGAACAACGAAAAAGTTATTTCAGGACTTAAGAGAATTTCAAAGCCTGGTTTAAGGGTTTATGCTAGAAGCCACGAAATTCCTAAAGTTTTAGGAGGACTTGGAATTGCAATTATCTCAACATCAAAGGGAGTTGTAACTGATAAGGTTGCTAGAAAAGAAGGTGTTGGTGGAGAGGTTCTTTGTTACGTTTGGTAACATGTTTAAGGATTAAAACTAAGGAGGTAAACCAATGTCAAGAATTGGATTAAAACCAATTGTTGTTCCTGCTGGAGTTGAGGTAATCTTAGGTGAAGAAAACTTTGTTGAAGTAAAAGGACCTAAAGGGAAATTGACTCAACAATTAAGCAGAGAAATGAACATAAAAATGGAAGGAAATACAATAAGTATAGAACGTCCTTCTGAAATAAAAAGACATAAATCACTTCATGGACTAACAAGAACATTACTTGCTAACATGATTGATGGTGTTTCAAAGGGATTTACTAAAACTTTGATTATTGAAGGAACTGGATATAGAGCAGCAAAATCTGGAAAGAAATTAACTTTAAATTTAGGATATTCTCATCCAATTGAAGTAATGGATCCAGAAGGCATTACTGTTGAGGTTCCTGAACCAACAAAAATTGTGATTAATGGTATTGATAAACAACAACTTGGAAACTTTGCAGCAAATATTCGTGCACATAGAAGACCAGAACCTTATAAGGGTAAAGGTGTTAGATATGAAGGAGAATATATCAGACGTAAAGTTGGTAAAACTGGTAAATAGGAAGGAGTGAAATTTAATGTTAAAGCAAATTAACAAGAATGAAAATAGAAAAGCAAGACATGCTAGAGTAAGAAAAAAAGTTTCTGGAACTCCTGAAAAACCAAGATTAAATTTATATAGAAGTAATACTAATATATATGCTCAAATTATAGACGATACTAAAGGTATAACTTTAGTTTCAGCTTCAACTTTGGATAAAGAATTAGCTTCATTAGAATCAAAATCAAATAAAGAAGCAGCAAAAGCAGTTGGTCTTGCAATTGGTAAAAAAGCTATTGAAAAAGGCATTACTGAAGTTGTTTTTGATAGAAGTGGATATTTATATCATGGAAAAGTTAAAGAATTAGCTGATGGTGCCAGAGAAGCTGGACTTAAATTTTAGTATCAGGAGGGTAATTAATGGAACTTTTAATTAAAGAAGTAGAAGGATTAGAATTAGAAGAAAGAGTAGTTGCCATCAACCGTGTTACTAAAGTAGTAAAAGGTGGTAGAAACTTTAGATTTAGCGCTCTTGTAGTAGTTGGAGATGGTAATGGACATGTTGGTGTTGGTATTGGTAAGGCACTTGAGGTTCCTGAAGCTATCAGAAAAGGTGTTCAAGATGCTAAAAAGCATGTAATTAGAGTACCTCTTGTAAATACTACAATTCCTCATGAAATTGTTGGAGTTTTTGGAGCTGGTAGAGTTTTATTAAAACCTGCTGGAGCCGGTACTGGAGTTATCGCTGGTGGTCCTGTTCGTGCAGTTTGTGAACTTGCAGGAATTAAAGATGTAAGAAGTAAATCTTTGGGAACTGCTAATGCTAGAAATATAGTTAATGCAACTATGGAAGGGTTAAAGAATCTTAAAAGAGCTGAAGATATTGCTAGATTAAGAGGAAAATCCGTAGAAGAAATATTAGGTTAAGGGGGGCTTTTAAAATGGCAAAGCTCAAAATAACACTTAAAAAGAGTAAAATTGGTAGAATAGAAAAACATATTAAAAATGTTGAAGCTTTAGGTTTAAAAAAAGTTGGTCAAACAGTTGTTAAAGAGGACACTCCATCAATTAGAGGGATGATCAATCAAATTAGTTTTATGCTTGAAGTTGAAGAAATTTAAGGAGGTATAAAGCGTGAAGTTACATGATTTAAGACCTGCTGAAGGTGGAGGCTCAAAAGCAAGAAAAAGACTTGGTAGAGGTTACGGTTCCGGACTTGGTAAGTATGGTGGTAAAGGACGTGACGGACAAAACTCAAGATCTGGTGGCGGAGTAAGACCTGGATTTGAAGGTGGACAAATGCCACTATTTAGAAGACTTCCAAAAAGAGGTTTTACAAATATTTTTGCTAAACAATATGCAGAAGTAAATGTAGAACAATTAAATATTTTTGAAGATGGTACAGAAGTTACTGAAGAATTAATATTTGAAGTTAATTTAGCTAAAAGAGCTAAAGCAAAAGATGGCGTTAAGATTTTAGGTAATGGAGAATTAACTAAAAAATTGACTGTATCTTGCAGTAAATTTACTAAAAGTGCTATCGAAAAAATAGAAAGCACTGGAGGAAAGGTAGAGGTGATCTAATATGTTCAAGACTCTATCAAATGCGTGGAGAATAAAAGAAATCAGAAGTAAAATGATTTTTACATTATTGATGATTGTTGTTTATAGACTTGGAAATGTTATTCCAATTCCTTTTATAGACAAAACAGTTGTTAATAAGCTGATGAGTAGTAATACTGGCGGTTTAGTAAATCTATTAGATTTACTTGCCGGAGGTAGTTTAAAACAAATGAGTGTTTTTGCTCTAAGTATTTATCCTTATATTACAGCATCAATAGTTGTTCAGCTTCTTACTATTGCATTCCCAAGACTTGGAGAAATCGCAAGGGATGGTGAAATGGGTAGAAAAAAAGTTGCAAAGTATACTAAAATAGGTGCAGTTATACTTGGGATTTTTGAAGCTATGGCAATAGCAAATGGATTATTTGCTAAAGCGATAGTTGCTAAAGGATATATTCAATCAGCATTGATTATTACATCTTTATTAGCAGGTTCTATGTTCTTAGTTTGGTTAGGAGAAATGATAACTGAAAAGGGAATTGGTAATGGTATTTCAATTATTATCTTCCTTGGTATTGTTTCAAATTTACCATCACAAATTGGTACATTTATTTATGGAATAAAGACTGGAACAGTTGGAATTCTTACTATAATAGGTGTTGTACTAGCGGCTATTGCAATAGTTGTAATTGTTGTACTTATAAATGAAGGTGAAAGAAAAATAACAGTTCAATATGCTAAAAAAGTTGTTGGAAGGAAGATGTATGGCGGACAAGCTACTCATATTCCGGTAAAAGTTAACATGAGTGGTGTAATGCCTGTAATCTTTGCATCCTCTTTATTGGCTATGCCACAAACTCTTTCATTATTATTTTCTGGTGGAACTCCAAGTTGGATTACTTCATATTTAACAGTTGAAGGTTCAGTTGGTGTATATGTATATTCAATATTGAATTTTATATTGATAATATTGTTTGGATTCTTTTATTCAGCTATTCAGTTTAATACTGTTGAATACGCAAAAAATTTACAACAATATGGTGGTTTTATTCCTGGAATTAGACCTGGAAAACCAACTGGAGAACATTTACAAAAAATATCAAATAGAATTACTTTCTCAGGTTCTATTATATTAGCTTTAATTGCTTCAGCACCAATAGTTCTTTCACGTTTAAGTGGAATGAAAATTAACTTTGGTGGAACATCAGCTATAATCATAGTTGGTGTTGTAATTGAAACAATGAAACAAATAGAATCTATGATGTTAATGAGACACTATAAAGGTTTTTTAAATAAATAGTTTATAGGAGATAAATTATGAGACTAATTTTGTTAGGACCCCCGGGGGCCGGAAAGGGAACTCAAGCGTCAAGTATCGTTTCTGAATATGGAATAACTCATATTTCAACGGGAGATATTTTTAGACATAATATTAAAAATGAAACAGAGCTTGGAAAAAAAGTAAAGTCATACTTAGATAAAGGTCAACTAGTACCTGATGAACTAACTATTGATTTGGTATGGGATAGACTTTCAAAGGACGACTGTAAAAATGGATTTTTATTAGATGGTTTTCCAAGAACAATTAATCAAGCAGAAGCCTTGCAAAAAGGATTAGAGAAAAGAGGTCTTAAACTAGATAAAGTTGTTAACATAGATGTTGATAAGAATATTTTAGTAAAGAGACTTTCTGGAAGAAGGGTTTGTAAAAACTGTGGAGAAACTTATCATGTAGATAATAAGCCAACTTCAAAAGATGGTATTTGTGATAAATGTTCAGGAGAAGTTATTCAAAGAGCAGATGATAATGAAAAAACTGTATTAGATCGTATAGAAGTATATGAAAAGCAGACTTTTCCACTAATTGATTTTTACAAGAATTTAGGATTGATTTTAACTGTTGATGGTACTTTGTCTATTGAGGATGTCTTTTCACAAATTAAGGAGTCTCTTTCTTAGAATGTTTAACATTTGGGAGAGTATACTATGGATCTAAATTTTGATTTTAAAGTAGGTCAGGTTGTAAAATCACTTAAGGGCCGGGACAAGGGCGAAGTAATGATCATAGTTGAGGTAATTAGTTCATCATTAGTAAAAGTTGCTAATGGTAGTAATAGACCTCTTTCTAAACCTAAACTTAAAAAGTCAAAGCATTTGCAAATTTATAATGACGTGCTTAAAGATTTTAGTTTGAATCCATTATCATTTAATGATTCTAATTTGCGAAAATTATTAAAATCATATATACAGGATAATGTAGAAAAATAGGAGGTTCTTTAAATGTCCAAAAAGGATGTTATAGAAGTTGAAGGAACTGTTATTGATGCTATGCCGAATACTATATTCAAGGTTAAACTTGCAAATGGTCATGAAATAACAGCTCATATATCAGGAAAATTAAGAATGAATTATATAAGAATTCTTCCGGGAGATAAGGTATTGGTTGAACTTTCACCTTATGATTTAACAAAAGGAAGAATAACTTGGCGAAACAAGTAGCATAGGAGGGACTTAAATGAAAGTAAGACCATCAGTGAAAAAAATGTGCGAAAAATGTAAAATCATCAGAAGAAAAGGCAGAGTAATGGTGATTTGTGAAAATCCAAAGCACAAACAAAAACAAGGTTAATGAAGATGGAGGTGTAGGTAACAGTGGCAAGAATTGTAGGTGTCGACTTACCAAGAGAAAAAAGGGTAGAAATAGGTTTGACTTATATCTATGGTATAGGTAGAAAGACTTCAAATGATATTCTTAGAAATGCTGGAATAAACCCAGATACAAGAGTTAAAGATTTAACTGAAGCTGAAGTTGCTTTAATAAGAGCTGAAATAGATAAATATCTTGTTGAAGGTGATTTACGTAGAGAAATCGCTATGAATATTAAGAGATTAAGAGAAATTAACTGTTACAGAGGAATCAGACATAGAAGAGGTTTACCTGTAAGAGGACAAAATACTAAAAATAATGCCAGAACAAGAAAAGGTCCAAAGAAAGTTTCTGGTACAAAAAAAGGTAAATAAGGAGGGGATTTAATTGGCAATTAAGAAACAAAAAGCTCGTGTTAAAAGAAGAGAGCGTAAAAACATTGAAAAAGGACAAGCTCATATCGTTTCTTCATTTAATAACACTATGGTAACTCTTAGTGATTTAAACGGTAATGTAATTTCTTGGGCAAGTGCTGGACAATTAGGTTTTAGAGGATCAAGAAAATCTACTCCATTTGCTGCACAACAAGCTGCTGAAGAAGCTGCAAAGAAAGCTATGGAACATGGGCTAAAAGTTGTAGAAGTTTATGTCAAAGGACCTGGATCAGGTAGAGAAGCTGCTATCAGATCATTGCAAGCTACTGGACTTGAAGTTAGTTTAATTAAGGATGTTACTCCGATTCCACATAATGGTTGTAGACCACCAAAGAGAAGAAGAGTGTAATTGTAAGCTTTTAAAGGTATTTAAAAGTTTCAATATGAATTAGACTAAGGAGGATAAAGTCTATGACAGAAGATTTAAATACAAATATTGAAGTTTTAGATCTAGATCTTGAAAAAAACTATGGTAAATTTGCTATAATGCCTCTTGATAGAGGATATGGCACTACATTAGGGAATTCTATGAGAAGAGTACTTTTAGGTTCTCTTCCTGGATCTGCCATAGCAACTGTTAAAATTGATGGTATTGGACATGAGTTTACTACTATTAAAGGCTCAATAGCTGATGTTCCAGAAATTTTAATTAATATTAAGGGAATTGCATTAAAGAAATGCAATGATGAACCTGTAATTTTAGAATTAAATGTAAAAGGACCAAAAGTTGTAACAGCTGGAGATATTTCTGAAAATCAAAATGTTGAAATAGCTAATAAAGATCATTATATAACAACTCTTAATGAAGAGGGAGAAATCCGAATGGATTTATTAGTCTTAAATGGTAAGGGCTATAGAGTTAGCGACTTGAATAAAGAATATTGTGATATTAATTCAATAGCGGTGGATTCTTCTTTTTCTCCTGTGAAGAAAGTAAACTTTATGGTAGGAAATACTAGAGTTGGACAAAGTATAGATTTTGACAAACTTGAAATTGAGGTTTGGACAAATGGAACTATTACTCCACAAGAAGCTCTTTCAACAGGTGCTGGAATTTTTATAGATTACTTAAGTCTATTTAGATCACTACCAGACATTAACCTTGATAATTCAAGTATAAAAGATGGTAAAAATTTGGACACTAATAGTGTTTTATCAAAGAGTGTTGAAGAATTAGATTTATCCCTTAGAAGTTTTAACTGTTTGAAAAGAGCAAATCTTGATACAGTTAAGGATATTATTTCACAAGATATAGAACAGCTAAAGAAAATTAAAAACTTTGGTAAGAAATCTGTAGAAGAAGTAGTGGATAAAATACATGAATTAGGTTTAAAATTTTTAGATGAAGAATAAAAAGAGGAGGTAGTACTTTGGCTAATTTAAGAAAACTTGGACGTAGAGCTGACCATAGAGATGCAATGCTTAGAAATCAAGTTCAATCTCTTTTTGAAAATGGAAAGATTCAAACTACGGTAACAAGAGCGAAGGAAACTAGAAGAGTAGCTGAAAAAATGATAACTCTTGGAAAAAAAGGCGATCTTCATGCAAGAAGACAAGCTTTAGCTTATATTTACAAGACTGAAACAGTTCATAAGCTATTCGAAGAAATTGCTCCACTTTATAAAGAAAGAAATGGTGGATATACAAGAATATTAAAGCTAGGACCTAGACAAGGGGACGCAGCTGAAATGGCGATTTTAGAATTAGTAAAATAATTTGCTTAAAGGCTAATATTAGATTTTAATAAAATTTTTACTGAAGGCACTGATTAATCAGTGTCTTTTTTCTATAAAAAATAGAATGAAGTATTTTTTGAAAATAAATAATTTTAAAATCTTTAAAGTAAATGTTTAAAAAGTTCTTGAATAGTTTTTACTTAAACTAATTGATAACAGAATAAATACAAGTATTAGATTTTATATGTGGGTAATTTTAATTTATTTGATACTTTTTGCTATGCTTTCTTGTAATTTATAGGTTTTTGGAGTATAATTATAGTAATATTTTTTATTATTATGGAGTTTTGTATATATGAATAATATTATATATTTTGATAATTTTGCAACTACAAGTTTAAATGAAGAAGTCTTTGATGAAATGAAGAATTTTTTACTTAATAATTATTCTAATCCTTCTTCTCTATATGAATTTGCACAAAAATCTAGAGTTGCTGTCGAAAAGTCAAGGGAAAATATTTCTAATTACATAAATGCTGAGAAAAATGAATTGTTTTTCACAACAGGAGGAACAGAAGCTGATAATTGGGCTCTTATGGGTCTAACTTTGTTTAAGGGAAGAAAAAATGGTCATATTATTATAACAGCCTTCGAACACTCTGCAATTTTAGAAACTGCAAAATTTTTAGAAAATAGAGGTTTTGATGTTACTTTTATTAATCCTGATAGAGATGGCTTTATAGATGAAAAAAATATTATTGATTCAATAAGAGATGACACTATTTTGGTATCTGTTATGTATATTAATAATGAAGTAGGAACTATTCAAGATATAAAGAAAATTTGCAATTCTGTCAAGGAAAAAAATCCAAAAATTGTTTTTCATACAGATGCAGTTCAAGCTTTATCTGAGCTAGTGATTGATGTTAAAGATTTGAATGTTGATTTACTTTCTATTTCTGGTCATAAGGTTCATGCACCAAAGGGAATAGGAGCTTTATATATAAAATCAGGAACTGATATTGAAAATTTTGTATTTGGAGGTAGTCAAGAACGATCAAGACGTGCAGGAACTGAAAATGTTGCAGGAATAGTTGGATTTTCAAAGGCTATAGATATTTTGAGAGAGTCAAGAGAAAAAAATGTTTTTAAGAGATTAGCTTTAAGAGATTATTTTTTGAAAAATGTTAAAGAAAATTTTAAAGATTATGAGATTAATGGTTCTCTTGACAATAGATATTCTGGAAATGTTAATATTTCTTTTTCTGGATTAGATAAAGAAATGTTAATTATGACTATGGATTTTAAGGGAATTTGTATTTCAGGAGGATCTGCGTGTAGTAGTGGTTCTATTGAAAATTCACATGTTTTGACAGCTATGGGTATTGACGACGAATTAAAGAATAGTGCTATAAGAATCAGTTTTGGAGAAAATAATACATTTGAAGAAATAGATGAATTTATTATAGCTTTAAAAGAAATAATTAATTAGATGGAGGTAATATGTTAGATTTTGATTTTGTGTTAAATATTACTATAAAAATATTGATTTCGATTTTATTGATTGTTGGAATTTACGTATTTATTCAATTTTCAAATAAGAAGTTAGATGACGATGATAAAATAAGATTTAATAAGCTTAAAATTTTAAGAATGATGTTATATATTTTATCGACATTTGCTATGTTTTATCTATATAGTATTTATCCTATATTAAGAATAACTTTTTTTACATTTTTAGCATCAGTAATTATTGCGTATATTCTAAATCCATTTATGAAATTTCTTGAGGGGAAAAAAATAAAGAGGTTATATGCTATAATACTTATTTATATTATAATTACACTTTCAATTTGTGTTTTGGCGATTGGAATATTTCCAAGTACATTTAGACAATTTAAACATTTATTGTTCTCTTTGCCTGATATGGTCAAAAATTTTGTTGATTATAGTGATAGTATTAGACAAAATTTATTTACAGATACACCTTTTATTAATGAAATGATAAATAGTATAAATGGTCAACTTGTAAAAATTGCTAATACATTACTATCATCTTCTGCAACTTGGATAACAGGAATGGTTGCAGGAATATCGAATTTTATAGGAATAGTTATTCAACTTATATTAATTCCTGTAATAACATTTTATTTATTGCTTGAAAAAGATAAAATTTTTGACGTAATAGGAAAGAAAGTTCCTGATAGGTATGAAAATTTCTTGGTTAAAATATGGAGAGAAATAGATGAATCATTATCCATGTTTGTAAGAGGTAGAATTATAATGGCTATTTTTGTAGGAGTAGCTACTATGATATATTTAATGGCGTTCGGAATTGAATTTTCTTTTGTTATAGGGGTTATAACATGTGTGGCAGATATTATTCCATATATTGGTCCATTTTTAGGTTTTGTACCTGCTGTTTTACTTGCATTATTTAAAGGACCATTTACTGCTTTTTGGGTTGCAGTACTATTTTGTTTCGTTCAATGGCTTGAAAATAATATTTTGGGGCCAAAAATACTTGGAGATAGTACAGGAATGCACCCACTAATAGTTTTGATACTATTAATTATAGGTGGAGGAATGTTTGGAGTTTTGGGTATGATTTTCTCAGTGCCTATTGCTGCGGTTATAAAGATAATTTACAAACATACTAAACCTTATGTAAAAAAATATTTATACAAGGATAAAATTAATAATTAAGAGGGATATATGAGAAAATTAGGATTAAATGAAATTAGAGAAGAGTATTTAGAGTTTTTTGAAAGTAAAGGACATTTACGTTTAAAGAGTTATCCTTTAATACCAAATAATGATAAAAGTTTATTGCTTATAAATGCTGGAATGGCTCCATTAAAAGATTATTTTACAGGGGTAAAAAAAATGAGTAAAAATAGAGCCACTTCTAGTCAAAAATGTATTAGAACAGCTGATATCGATAATGTAGGAAAAACTCAAAGACATGGAACTTTTTTTGAAATGTTAGGGAATTTTTCATTTGGAGATTATTTTAAAAGAGAAGCAATAACTTGGGCTTGGGAATTTTTGACAGAAAAATTAGAAATGGATAAAAATTTACTATCTGTAACAGTTTATGAAGAAGATGATGAAGCTTATAATATTTGGAGAAATGAAGTTGGACTTCCAGCGGAAAAAATTCAAAGACTTGGAAAAGAAGACAATTTTTGGGAATTAGAAGTTGGCCCTTGTGGTCCGTGCTCTGAAATTATGTATGATAGAGGAGAAAAATATACAAATCCTGATGATAGATTTATGGAAATCTGGAATTTAGTTTTTACTCAATTTAATAAGGACAAAGAAGGAAATTATCATAGATTAGATCATCCTAATATTGATACCGGAATGGGACTTGAAAGACTTACTTTAGTTTTGGAAGAAAAAGATAATATATTTGAAATAGGCTTAGTTGATACTATAATTAAGAAAATAGAAGAAATTTCCGGAGTTAAATACAAATCAAATGAAATTTCTGATATTTCTATAAGAGTAATAGCAGATCATGCTAGAGCTATGACATTTTTAATTTATGATGGTGTAATTCCAAGTAATGAACAAAGAGGCTATGTTTTAAGAAGACTTATAAGACGTGCTGCAAGACATGGTAAATTATTGGGAATTAAGGATAATTTTTTGATGGATGTTTCAAAAGTTGTTATGGAAGCTTATAATATGGAATATCCTGAATTATTAGAAGATAGTGAAAGAATTTTTAAGATTTTAAACGCTGAAGAATCTAAATTCCAAGAGACTATAGAACAAGGATTAGGTATTTTGAATTCTTACATAGAAGATGAAAAATCAAAGAATTCAAAGGTTTTATCTGGGGATAAGGCTTTTAAATTATACGATACTTATGGATTTCCATTAGATTTGACAAAAGAAATTTTAGAAGAAGAAAAGATGACAGTTGATGAAGAAGCTTTTAATAAAAATATGCAAGATCAAAAGATTAGAGCAAGAGAAGGCAGAAATGTTTCATCAGCAGGTTGGAGCGAAAAAAATACTGACTATCTAAAGACTTTGGAAACTACAGAGTTTTTAGGATATACAGATAATGTATGTGTTGGAAAAGTTATAAAACTATTTAAAGATGAATCAGCAGTTTCTACATTAAATCAAGGAGATAAGGCATTTTTAGTATCTGATAGGACTGTTTTCTATGGAGAAGGTGGAGGACAAGTAGGAGATATTGGAATTATTATTGGCGAAAACTGTGAGCTTAAAGTTTTAGATACTAAGAAAAATAAAAATAATGGAATTTTCCACAGTGTAGAAGTTATTAGTGGAAATGTTAATTTAAATGATGAGTTAACATTTAAAATAGATGTAAATAATAGACGTGATATTATGAAAAATCATTCTGCAACACATCTTTTACATCAAGCATTAATAGAAGTTCTAGGTAATCATATTAATCAAGCTGGTTCTTTGGTAGATGCAAATAAATTAAGATTTGATATTACACATTTTGAAGCTATAAGCCAAGAGGATTTAAAAAGAGCAGAACAAATTGTAAATGATAAAATTGCTTTGAACCTTGATACAATCATAAAGGAAATGTCTTTAGAGGAATCTTCAGAAATGGGTGCAATAGGACTTTTTGAAGATAAGTATAAAGATGTTGTAAGAGTCGTTTCTTTTGGAGGTTGGTCAATAGAACTTTGTGGAGGGACACATGTAAGAAATGTTAGTGAAATTCAAATGTTCAAAATAATTTCAGAATCAAGTGTTGCTGCTGGAGTTAGAAGAATTGAGGCTATTACAGGTAGAAGTGTTTATGAATACTTAAAGAAAACTGAAAATCAAGTTGAAGAAGTTTCAAATGTATTAAAATGTAAAAAGCCTGAGTTAGTTTCTAAAGTAGTTTCTCTAACTGATGATATTAAATCTTTAGAAAAAGAACTAAAAGAAATAAAGTCTCAAATGACTTTGAGTAGTTTAGATACTTTTATAGCAGAAAAGAAAGATATAGATGGTATTTCTTTTATTGCTAAAAAAGTAGAATTTGAAAATCAAAATGATTTAAGAGATTTAATTGATAAATTAAGAGATAAATTGGGTAAAAGTGTAATAGTGTTTGCTAATGTTTATCAAGGAAGACTTACTTTTACAGTTGGAGTAAGTAAAGATTTGAATGCTAAAAAAATAAATGCCGGAAATATTGTTAAAGAAGTTGCAAAACTTGTTGGTGGAAACGGTGGAGGTAGACCTGATATCGCATCAGCAGGAGGAAAAGACTTGAGCAAGGTAGATTTTGCTTTAGGAAAAGCCGAGGAGATTTTAAAATCTCAAATGTAAAATAGGAGGGATTATATGTCAAACGAATTTAATGAAACAATGAGAATTGAAATACCAACTGATAAAAAAAGTATTAAAGAAATAATAAAAATAGTGTATTCAGCACTCGAAATTAAGGGATATAATCCTAAAAATCAAATTATAGGATATATTCTTTCAGGAGATCCTACTTATATTACTAGCTATAATAATGCTAGGGGTTTAATTAGACAAGTTAGTAGAGATGAAATACTTGAAGAATTTTTAGAAAATTATATAAAGGATTAAATTTATCCTGGCAAATTGTCGGGGCTTTTACATAATGTTAAAAAGGGGTATTTATGGATAGATATATGGCTTTGGATGTAGGCGATAGGACTATAGGAGTTGCTATTAGTGATCCATTGTTTATTATGGCAGAAGGGCATAGTACAATTTTTAGAGAATTTATTGAGAAGGATTTGGAATCATTAAAAAATATAATAATTAAAGAAAATATTATTAAAATTGTTGTTGGACTTCCTAAGAATATGAATAACACAATTGGACCACAAGGTGAAAAAGTACTAGCTTTTGTTGATGAGCTTAAGAATTTTTTAAAAGAAAATAGTTTTAATATAGAGATAATTATGCAAGATGAAAGACTTACAACTGTTAGTGCCGAAAGAATTTTAATTGAAGGAAATATGAGTAGAAAAAAAAGAAAAAAAGTAATAGATAAAGTGGCAGCAACCTACATTTTACAGTCATATTTGGATAGAAAATAGGAGTGATATTTTGGAGCGTTTTGAAGCTTTTGATGAAAATGGGAAAAAAATTATTTTTGAATTAGTTGAAACTTTTGGTATGAATGAAAGTGAGTACGCTGTTTTGAATTCAAAAGATGATATCAACACATATATTTTGAAGATTGTATATGATAAAGAAGGAAATATTAATTTGGAAGGTATTGATGATGAAGAACTTTCCGATGCGATAGAAGTTTATGAGGAATTAAAGTCAGAAAAAGAAAATATTTAGAAAAGGAGAATAGTTATGGAAGTAAAAGAAATGAAAAAGTTGTTAGTTGAAAACAACTATAAGATTACTAAACAAAGAGAAATTGTTTTTAATGTTCTAAATGAAAATAAAGGTAATCATTTAAGTCCAGAAGAACTACATGAAATAGCTAGTAAATATGATAAAGATTTGGGAATTGCTACTGTTTATCGTACACTTGTTATTTTTGATAAAATGAATATAGTTCATAAATTGGATTTTGATGATAAAAGATATAGATATGAAATCATAAGAGATGATGACAAGCATCAACATCATCATCTTCTGTGTAAAGATTGTGGAAAGATAATTGAAGTTGAAGAAGATTATTTAGAAACTTTAGAACAAATTATTGAAGAAAAATATAAATTTAAAATTATAAACCACGATTTAAAATTCTATGGAAAGTGTTCAGATTGTTCAAATTTTGAAAAGAAGTAGGGGATTGTTGTGGTGCAAAAAAATAAAAAGAAAACTTTAAAGATGATACCCTTAGGTGGAGTTGGTGAAATAGGTAAAAATATGTCTATTTTGGAATATGATGATGAAATTATCATTCTAGATTGTGGAATGACTTTTCCAGATGATGATATGCCAGGAATAGATATAGTAATTCCGGATATTACCTATTTAATGAAAAATATTGATAGGGTAAAAGCGCTTTTTTTGACACATGGACACGAAGATCACATCGGAGCCGTTCCATATATATTAAAAAAGATAAATGTACCCGTTTATGGAACTAAATTAACTTTAGGTCTTGTTGAAAGTAAATTACAGGAACATAGTCTTAGTAAAGAAAGTTTACACTTGGTAAATGCCGGAGAAATTATAAAAACTAAGCATTTTTCTGTTGAATATATAAGAGCTTGTCATAGTATTCCTGACAGTGTAAGTTTCGGAATAAAAACACCAGTTGGCAATATTATTTTTACGGGAGATTTTAAAATTGATTACACACCTATTGATGGAGATAAAATGGATTTACATCGTATTGCTCAATGGGGAATTGATGGAGTTATGCTCTTATGTGCAGATAGTACCAATGTTGAAAGACCTGGATATACAATGAGTGAAAGTTCAGTAGGAGAAACTTTTATAGAACTTTTTAGTAAAGCTCATGGAAGAATTATAGTTGCAACATTTGCGTCTAACCTTCATCGTGTGCAACAAATAATAAAAGCTGCGGAGAAATTTAAAAGAAAAGTTGCTGTGTCAGGCAGATCTATGGTTAATGTTATTAAGGTTGCTACTGAACTCAATAAATTGGAAATAGAAAAAGGAACTCTTATTGACTTAAAGGATATTAATAAGTATGATGAATCTGAAATTGTACTTTTGATGACTGGAAGCCAAGGTGAGCCTATGAGTGCATTAAATAGAATGGCTTACGGAGAGCATAGAAAACTTGTATTGACTGAAAATGACACTGTAATAATTTCAGCATCACCAATTCCTGGAAATGAAAAAATCTTTTTTGGACTTGTAAATCGTCTTGTTGAAATGGGAGTTAAAGTAATTCATTCTTCTCTTGCAGAGGTTCATGTTTCAGGCCATGCTTGTCAGGAAGAATTAAAGTTAATTCATACTTTAGTTAAACCAAAGTACTTTATTCCAGTTCATGGAGAGTCAAGACATTTAAAAAGACATGCAAAACTAGCGGTTGAAATGGGTATGTCGAAAGATAATATTCTAATAGGAAGAAATGGTACTGTTTTTGAATTTAATTACAAACAAGAAGGATTTATATCAGGAACAGTTGAGTCTGGAAATATTTTGGTTGATGGACTTGGAGTTGGTGATGTAGGTAGTGCAGTTTTAAGAGATAGAAAACATCTATCAGAAGATGGTATTATAATTGTTATGGTAGTTCTTGAAAAATCTACTAAAGAAATAATTTCGGGACCTGAAATAGTTTCAAGAGGATTTATCTATGTAAAGGAAAATTTGGATCTTGTTTCTGAAATGAGAAAAGTTGTTGAAAATACTTTAAGTATTTGTAAGGATGATTCTATAACAGATATTGGAACTATGAGATATAATATTAGAAAAGATTTAAATTCTTATATCTATCATGAAATAAAAAGAGGTCCAATGATTATTCCTATAATTACAGAGCTTTAGGAGGTTTTATGAATATTTATAATAGTATCTTAACTTTTTCAAATGATTTTAAAAATTGTGATGAAGTTAAAGAGTTTAAACGATTAAAGAAAAAAATTGATGAAAATCCTGAAAATAAAAAAATTATAGATGATTTTCATAAGAAGTTATATGATTATCAAATTGCAAAGCAAAATGGAGAAGATGTTACTGAAAAAGAAAAACAACTTAATGATTTGAATGCAATTTTGATGAGCAATTCTGAAATATCAGAATTTATGTCTGCAGAAGTTAGAATCTCAACTATAATGAATGACATAGTAAAAATGTTGGAAGAAACAATAGCAGAATAATGGAAATAGTTGCAAATTATGTGTCTGAATATATCAGGAATTTAGAACAAAGTAAAGAGCCTATTTTAATTGAAATGGAAGAATATGCTAATGACAATAAAGTTCCAATTATAGAAGTTGAAGTTGCTAGATTTTTAGAATTTTTGGTAATGTTAAAAAAACCAAAAAGAATTTTAGAGATTGGAACAGCAATTGGCTATTCATCTATAATTATGAATAGAGCTTATCCTGATTCTATTATCACAACTATTGAGATTGATGAGAAAAACTTTTTAAAAGCAAAAGAGTTCATAAAAAGAGCGGGTTGTGAGAAGAATATAGATCTTATATTTGCTGATGCAAATGATGCTTTAGATTTTATTACAGATAAATATGATATGATTTTTATGGATGCTGCAAAAGGGCAATATATAAGTTTTTTCGAGAAATCTATTGAAAAATTAAATCATGGGGGAATATTAGTTTCAGATAATATTCTGTTTCGAGGTCTTGTTGCAAAAGAAAAAAATAATATAAGAAGAAAAAACACAATAGTTAAAAGATTAAAAGAGTTTTTAAAAATTATCACAAATAGTGATGAATTTTCGACTACTATAATACCAATAGACGATGGTATGGCTATATGTTATAAAAAATAGATTAAATATTTAATGGGAATCCAGTTTTCTTGGATTCCTATTTAATAGTTAAAGGAGAAAATAATTAATGAAAGAAGTTGAACTATTAGCCCCTGCAGGGGATATAGAAAAATTAAAAATGGCAATTATCTATGGGGCTGATGCAGTTTACCTTGCAGGAGAATCTTTTGGATTAAGAAAAGCATCTAAAAATTTTTCAGTTGAACAATTAAAGGAAGCAACAGATTTTGTTCATGAAAGAGGCAAAAAGATATATATTACTATGAATATAATCCCACATAATGATGACTTAATAGGATTGGAAGAATATGTAAAAGTTTTAGTGGATATAGGTGTAGATGCTTTAATCGTTGCAGATGCTGGAATATACACTGCTGTTCGTTCTGTAAGTAAAGATATTGAAGTCCATATGAGTACACAAGCAAGTGTTACAAATTATAGAACAGTTAAATTCTGGTACGATTTAGGTATTAAACGAATTGTAATGGCAAGAGAATTGTCTTTAGAAGAAATCAATTTAATACATAAGGAAGTACCTGAAGTTGATATTGAAGCTTTTGTCCATGGTGCAATGTGTATTTCATATTCAGGAAGATGCTTATTGAGCAACTATATGTGTGGAAGAGATGCAAACAAGGGAGATTGTGCTCATGCTTGTAGATGGAAATATAATTTAGTTGAAGAGAGAAGACCAGGAGAGTATTATCCTATTGAAGAAACAGAACGAGGAACTTTTATATATAATAGTAAAGATTTATGTATGTTGGATTCTCTTGAAGATGTTATCAAAGCAGGAGTTCATAGTTTAAAAATTGAAGGAAGAGTAAAGACTCAATACTATGTTGCAACTGTTATAAGAAGTTATAGATTAGCTCTTGATGCAATTAAAAATGGTACTTATACAAAAGAAATGGCAGAAAGACTTTTACTTGAGATTAAAAAAGCAAGTCATAGAGATTTTACAAAGGGATTTTACTATAAAAAGCCGGATGAAAATGATCAACTTTACAATTCAAGCTCATATATAAGAACTTATGATTTTGTTGGACTTGTTTTGGACTATGATAAGGAAACAAAAATTGCAACAATAGAACAGAGAAATAGAATTTTTGTTGGAGATGAAGTTGAATTTTTTGGCCCTAGAGATGGTTTTGAAACATTTAGAATAGAAAAAATGTATGATGATAAAGGGGAAGAAATTGATGTAGCACCCCGTGCAAAACAAATTATAAAAATGCCTTTACCATTTGAAGTAAAACCTTGGGATATAATGAGAAAGCAATTATCAGATGAATAAATTTAGGAGAAATTTATGATTGAACTAAAGAGAATTCAAAGATATGATTTAAGACGATTATATGAAATTGAATATTCAAGTAAAAGGCCTAAGTGGAAAGAATATGATGCTCCATATTTCGATGATTTTGAATTTAAAACTTATGATGAATTTATAACATCAAAGGAGATTGAATTTTTTTTAGGGGAAAGAGTAAAAGGAATTTATTTTAATGATTCTCTAATTGGAATAGTTTCAAAATATTGGGAAAATGAAAAAACCAGATGGCTTGAAATAGGAATAGTAATTTTTGATGATAATTTCTGGAGTAAAGGAATCGGCTCAAAGGCACTTTCGTTATGGATAGATGAAATTTTTAATACTGAAGATAACTTAGAACATATAGGTTTAACAACTTGGAGTGGAAATATTGGAATGATAAAATGTAGCTTAAAAATTGGTATGATACTCGAAGGAAGAATTAGAAAAGTTAGATACCATAATAATATATTTTATGATTCAATGAAATATGGAATTTTAAAAGATGAGTGGAAAAAACAAGTTAAAAATTAATAGTAATTGTAAAATTATAATATACGATAACATAAAAATTCGATGTTATTCAGTAAAAATTTTTAAAAATAGTTTACTTTTATTGCGTTTTATGTTATACTTATCAAGTACTGTTGCTATGTTTATGGAAACTCCGACCTTTACATTGCTACGGTGAATTATATTTTAGGAGGTAGTTATAATGATAACTAAAGAAGACAAATTAAGAATTATTGATGAATTTAAAAGAAGTGAAAGAGATACAGGTTCTCCAGAAGTTCAAATTGCATTATTAAGCTTCAGAATTAAATATTTAACTGAACACTTAAAAGAACATAAAAAAGACCATGCAACAAGAAGAGGTTTATTCAAATTAATTGGACAAAGAAAAGGTCTTTTAAAATATCTTAGTAATGTTGATATCGAAAGATATCGTGAATTAACTAGCAAATTACAAATAAGAGGATAATTATTAAAGGGCGATTTTTTTCGCTCTTTATTTTTAGAAGACCATAGGAGGATTAAATGGTTAGAGAATTTATATATAACTTAAGTGGAAGAGAGCTTAAAGTAACAATAGGAAAAGTAGCAGAACAAGCGAATGGATCTTGTCTTGTTCAATGTGGAGAAACTGTCGTTTTAGTAAACGCTTGTGCTTCTAAAGAGCCTAGAGAAGGAGTTGACTTTTTCCCATTAAGTTGTGATTTTGAAGAAAAACTTTATTCAGTAGGAAAAATTCCTGGTGGATTTATTAAAAGAGAAGGACGTCCAAGTGAAAAGTCAATATTGACATCTAGACTTATAGATAGACCACTACGTCCACTTTTTCCAGAAGGATATAGAAATGATGTTCAAGTTATTGCAACAGCATTATCTGTTGAGCAAGATAATCAACCAGATATACTTGCAATGATTGGATCATCTATAGCACTTACAATTTCAGATATTCCTTTTAACGGACCTACAGGATCTGTTAATGTTGGATATGTTGATGGGGAATATATTATAAATCCAACAATTGCACAAAGAGAAAAATCAAGACTTAATATTACAGTATCAGGAACAAAAGATGCTATTATGATGGTTGAAGCCGGAGCTGATATTTTAAGTGAAGAAGAAGTTTTAAATGCAATTCTTTTTGCACATGAAGAAATTAAATCAATTTGTAATTTTATAGAAACAATAAGAGAAGAAATTGGTAAAGAAAAATCTGAAGTTATTATAAAGCAAAGGGATGAAGATTTATTTAATGCAATTATTGAATTTGGTAAAGAACAAATTATTTCTGCTCTTAGAACTCCAAACAAAATGGAAAGAGAAGAAAATTTAGATAAGATTACAAAAGAAATTCTTGAAAAGTTTTTACCTGATTATGAAGATAAAAAAGGTGAAATTAATGCAGCTATTGAATCTGTAATTGTTGATGAAGTTAGAAGATTAATAATAGAAGAAGGAATTAGACCAGATGATAGAGAACTTGACGAAATTAGAAAGATTTCTTGTGAAAGAGGACTTTTACCTAGAACTCATGGATCAGGATTATTTACTAGAGGACAAACTCAAGTTTTAACTTTAACAACTTTAGGTGCACCTGGAGAAGTTCAAATTTTGGATGGAGTTATTGATGAAGATAATAAGAGATATATGCATCAATATAATTTCCCGCCATTTAGTGTTGGAGATGTTAGACCTTTAAGAAGTCCGGGCAGACGTGAAATTGGTCATGGTGCATTAGCTGAAAGAGCATTAATTCCTGTTTTGCCAAGTGAAGATGAATTCCCATATACAATGAGATTGGTTTCAGAAGTTTTATCTTCAAACGGATCAAGTTCACAAGCAAGTATTTGTGGTTCAACACTTTCATTATTAGATGCAGGTGTTCCTATTAAAGATTCAGTTGCAGGTATTGCAATGGGACTTATAAAGGATGAAAAAACTAATAAAATTGCTATTTTAACAGATATTCAAGGTTTAGAAGACCATTTTGGAGATATGGACTTTAAAGTTGCAGGTACTAAAGACGGTATCACAGCTTTACAAATGGATATTAAAATTGACGGTATTAGTAGAGAAATTTTGGCAACAGCTTTGGAAAAAGCAAAAAGAGCAAGACTTCACATTTTATCAATTATGAATGAATGTATTTCAACTCCAAGCGAAGAAATGTCAAAATATTCACCAAAGATATTTACTATGCAAATTTTACCAGAAAAAATAAGAGAAGTAATTGGACCGGGTGGAAAAGTAATCAATAAGATTATTGATGAAACAGGAGTTAAGATTGATACTTTTGATGATGGACGCATTGCAATTACTGCTGATTCAAGAGAAAATGGCGAAAGAGCAAAAGAAATGATTAACGAAATAGTTAAAGAAATTGAGGTTGGAGAAATTTACAGCGGTGTAATTACAACAATCACAAATTTTGGAGCATTCGTTGAATTAATTAAAGGAAAAGAAGGCTTACTTCATATTTCAAATATGACTCATGAAAGACTTGATAAGGTAGAAAACTTATTTAAAGTTGGAGATGTAGTTGAAGTTAAAGTAATAGAAATTGACAATCAAGGTAAAATAAAATTGTCAAGAAAGGCATTACTTGAAAAGCCTAAAAAAGAAAAAGAAGAAAAATAAATAACAAAAATAGGTCAATATTCTAATTAATTTAGAAATGACCTTTTTTATTAATATTTATAAAAGGAGGATTTTAATATGGGAAAAATAGTTTACAGTGCATTACAGCCTTCAGGTCAGCTTACAATAGGAAATTATTTAGGTTCAATAAAAAACTTCAAAAGTTTACAAGACCAATATGATTGTTTTTTTAATGTTGCTGATTTACATTCTATAACAGTACCACAAGAGCCTAAATTGCTTAGAGAAAGAACATTAGATTTAATGGCTATATTTTTAGCATCAGGATTAGAACCGGATAAATCAACTCTTTTTGTTCAATCTCATGTACCTCAACATGCAGAACTTTCTTGGGTTTTAAGTTGTATGAGTTATATGGGACAACTTAGCAGAATGACTCAATTTAAAGAAAAATCTCAAAAATCGGAAGAAAATTTAAATGCTGGTTTGTTTACTTATCCCGTATTAATGGCTGCAGATATTTTATTATATCAAACAGATTTAGTTCCTGTTGGTGTTGATCAAAAACAACATTTAGAACTTGCAAGAGATTTGGCAGAAAGATTTAATAATAAATATTCTGAAACTTTTGTGGTTCCTGAAGGAATAATTGGAAAAGAAACAGGAAAAATTATGAGCCTTAAAAATCCTCAAAAGAAGATGAGTAAATCTGATGAAGATGTTAATTCATTTATATTACTTCTTGATGATGAAGAAACTATAAAGAGAAAAATTAGAAAATCTGTAACTGATAGTATTGGAAATTTCGATTATAATGATGAACAAAAAGGACTAAAAAATTTAATAAATATGTATATTGCTTTCACTGGTAAAACAAGTGATGAAATTGTGGCAAAATATAAAAACGAAAATTATTCAGCATTTAAAGAAGATTTGGGACAATTAATTTCAGATAGTTTAAAACCAATAAGAGAAAAACATAAAGAATTTGTTTCAGATAAGGCACATCTTGAAAAAGTTATGAAAGAAGGAGCAGATAAAGCATCCTATTATGCAAATAAAACACTTAGAAAAGTTTATAAAAAAGTTGGTTTTTTACCAAGATAAAAAGACAGAAAATTTAAAATTTTCTGTCTTTTTCTTTTAATTATTTATAGTCTTCTACAATCATTCTTGCAAGTTCATGTGGATTTCCACACCCTGTTGTAATTATAGTATCTTTGTCTTTAAAAGTTTCAAAGATATAATCTCTTGCTTCTTCAAATGTTTTTAGGTATATAGCATTTACTCCGTTTTTATTTAGTTTTTCAACTAAATCTATTGAATGAATAGTAGGATCGAATTTTTCTCTTGCAGCATAAATCTCAGTAACAATAACTTCATCACAATCATCAAAACATTTTGCAAAGTCATTTAATAAAACTTTTGTTCTTGAATAAGTATGTGGTTGGAAAATACATACAAGTCTGCCTTCTTTATGTTCAGCAATTGAACTTAGACAACTTTTAATTTCTCTTGGATGATGTCCATAATCAGTTAGAATAGTAGCTTTTTTACTATTACCGATTACTCCATAAACTTCCATTCTTCTGTGTAAATTTTTATATTTTGAAATAGCATTCTTAATATATTCAACATCTATTCCTGTTTCATAAGTAGCTATAATAGCAGCAGCTGCATTGTAAATATTATGTCTTCCTATTATATTTAAACAAAAATGATGTTTTCCAAATTTTTCATTTTCAATATCAAAACAAGGATGACCAACCTTATCAAAACTTATATTTGTAATATTATAAGTAGCATTTTCATTATTTATACCAAATGTAATAGTTTCTCCTTTGATATGTTCTAATAGGGGAAGACAGTTTGGATCATCAATATTAATTATAGCTTTTGAATTTTCATCCAAATTTTTCATATATCCTATAAAAGTATCTACAATATGATCCAAGTTTTTATAAAAATCTAAATGGTCTTCATCAATATTTAAAATAATAGCCATACTTGGATAATAATGTAGTATATTAGCTTTAAATTCACAGGCTTCAGTTACTAAATAATCTTCATTACCACATAGAACATTTCCGTCAATTTCATCTAAATTTCCACCAATTAAAATTGAAGGTTCAAATGGGGAATTAATTAAAATTTTTGAAATCATACTCGTTGTTGTACTCTTTCCATGTGATCCGGAAATTGCTATTGAATGAGTATAATTTCTCATTAATGCTCCTAAAAACTGTCCCCTTGTTACACAAGGAACTCCAATAGATTTTGCTTTAATTAATTCTTCATTATCTGGTAAAATTGCATCTGTATATACAATTAAGTCAGGATTTTCAATATTTTCCTTTTTTTGACCTATAAATATCTTTGCACCATTTTGTTCTAATATTTGAATTTCTTTAGAAGTATTTCTGTCGCTTCCTGAAATATTATAGCCCTTTTTTAACAGTAGTTTAGCAATTCCACTCATACTTATTCCACCAATTCCGATGAAATATATATTTTTGTATTTTTTATCATTAAAATCAAATTTAAACATAATAACTCCATTCAAAATAATTTAATTACTGTAATTATATCATAAAAGTAATATATATGCCAAATTTTTGTCTTAAAAACTAAAAAAGAGAAGAAAAACTTCTCTTTTTAAAAAATACATATATTTATTTACTTTTTATAACTAATATCTCACCATAAATAGCTACATAAGTATTTTCATCTTTACATACTATCTCTTTTAGTGTTAAGTTATTGCCATACCAACAATTTGCATCATTGTCATACTCGTCATAATACTTATTATATGGGAAATAAGATGAATTCCCATAAACCTTTATAGTTTTAAATTTTACTATTATTCCTGTATTGAACTTGTTAATTTCACATGAATCAGTAGATGTCATATCTTCAGTAGCATCCAAATCACAAATTGTAGAAATTTCATCCTTATTTACAATTGTAAAAAAACCTTTTTTATATTCAATTTCTAATTTTTCATTTTCTAGTTCTCTAACTCTATATTCTTCTTTAATTCCATATTCTTTTCCTGATTTAGTGTTTTTGTGAGTTGGTTCAAAACTTTCACTTGCCATTACTATATTGCACCCTAATCCCATTGATAAAATAAGAGTACAAACTATTAAAAATTTTCTCATATTGCACCTCCATAAAACAATCAAATTATTTATTTCAACTTTCTTACATTATTAATATATCACACAAAATTAAACTTGTCAATTTATAATAAAATTTTTAAAATGTTCAACTTTATGTTATAATTATTATAGTTTTACGCCGAATGGTAAAACTATAATAATTTCATCATAACAACAAAAAAGAGTTATAATGTAGGAGTTATGCTATAATTATTATAGTTTTTATGATAAAATATATTTTGGAGAATAAAATGAAAAAAATACTTTTAATAGATGGGTCAAGTCTTATTTTTAGGGCTTTTTATGCAATAAGAAATTTAACAACTAAAGATGGAGTTTTTGTAAATGGAGTTTATGGCTTTTTAAATATGTATTACAAGGCTTTAGAATTAATAAAGCCTACTCATGTTTTTGTTGCCTTTGATAAGGGTTCAAAAACTTTTAGACATAATGAGTTTGAAGATTATAAGGGGACTCGTGATAATGCTCCTAATGAAATAACTTACCAATTCGGAATTTTAAAAGATTTACTTTCTTCTATGAATGTAAATTATTTGGAACTTGATGAATATGAAGCTGATGACATTTTAGGAAGTATAGCAAAACTTGCTCAAAAAGAAGGTTTTGAAGTAGATATTTTTACGGGAGATAGAGATTATTTACAATTAATTGATGATAATATTTTAGTTTATTTAACTAAAAAAGGTATAAGTGAAATTAAACTTATGAATAATAAATCAATTTTAGAAGAATATGGACTTTCTCCTAAACAATTGATTGATGTTAAGGCTCTTCAGGGAGATAGTTCAGATAATATACCCGGAGTTAAGGGCGTTGGGGAAAAAACTGCATTAAAATTAATTCAAGAGTATGGAAGTCTTGAAAATTTATATAAAAATTTAGATGCACTTAAGGGTAAATTAAAAGAAAATCTTGAGAATGAAAAGGATAAGGCTTATTTAAGCAGATATCTTGGTGAGATTTTTTTGAATGTTCCTATTGATAGAAATATTGAAGATTTTGAAATTAAAGATGTAAATTCTGATGAATATATTAAAAAATTGGAAAAATTGGAATTTAAGAGTATTATAAATAAGCATTTTAAAGATATAAAAAAGGATAATACTATAAAAACAAATCAAAATATAGATTTTGAGGTAATTGATTTTTCAGAAATTTTTGAAAAAATAAAAAATGACGAGTCTGTATCAATTAAATTTTTCTCGGATGAAGGATATATTTATTGGAAGAAATTCTATATTGGAATTTATTCAAACTTTAATAAGAAGGCATATATTTGTAAGGAATTTAAGCTATCAGATTTTGAAAAGTTTTGTAATTTAGATATAAAGATAATTGGTTATGACATAAAGGAAGAGTTATATTTTGCATTAAAGAATAATTTAGAATTTAAAAATTATGAAGATGTTATGATTTTAGAATATTTAATTGATTCAAATAAAGGGAATTATGATATTTCAAAAGTAAGTAGTGAATTTTTACATCTAGAAATTTTAGATTTAAAAGAAATGTTTGGAAAGGGAAAAAACAAAAAGACTTTTTTTGAATTGGATGAAGATAGTATTTTTAACTATATTTCACAAAATGTGTTTGCCATTTCAGCATTGTATAATATTTTTATAGAAAAAGTTAAAGAAAATAATCTTATCTCATTATATGAAAATGTTGAAAAACCATTAGTTAAAGTTCTTGCTGATATGGAAAACACAGGAGTTTTAGTAGATAGAAATAAGATTATTGAATTAACTGATGAGTATTCTAAACTTGCTAAGAAGTATGAAGAAAAAGTTTATGAACTTGCTGGAGAAATTTTTAATTTAAATTCTCCTAAACAACTTGGAGTAGTTCTATTTGAAAAAATGAAATTACCTGTTGTAAAAAAGACAAAAACAGGATATTCTACTGATGTTGAAGTTCTAGAAAAACTAGCAAGTAAGCATGAAATAGCAGAATATATTTTAAAATATAGGTCTTTAAATAAGTTAATTTCAACATATTTAGAAGGAATAATAGATTATATTATGGATGATGGGAGAGTTAGAACTTCTTTTAAGCAAATGATTACTGCTACTGGAAGACTTAGCTCTGTTGATCCTAATTTACAAAATATTCCAATTAGAAGTGAAGAGGGAAGAAATATTAGAAAAGTATTTATCTCAGATAAAAATAAAGTTTTTATAGATGCGGACTATTCACAAATTGAGCTTAGAGTTTTAGCACATTTGTCTAAGGATTCTGTTATGATTGAATCATTTAAAAATGATTTAGACATTCATAATAAAACTGCAAGCGAAGTTTTTAGAGTTCCTATTAGTGAAGTTACTGACAATCAAAGACGAAGTGCAAAGGCTGTAAATTTTGGAATAGTTTATGGTATAAGCGATTATGGTCTTTCAAAAGATTTAAATATTTCACGAAATAAAGCAAGACAATATATTGATGGCTATTTGAATACTTATCTAAGTATTAAAAATTATATGGAAGAGATAGTAAATAAGGCTAAAAGTGATGGCTTTGTAACTACCATATTGGACAGAAAGAGATATATTCCTGAAATTAATTCGAAAAATTTTAATATTAGAAGTTTTGGTGAGAGAATAGCATTGAATACTCCTATACAGGGAAGTGCTGCGGATATTATAAAAATCGCTATGATTAAAGTATATGAAAGACTAAAAAATGAGAAAGTTAGAGCAAAGTTGATATTACAAATTCATGATGAACTTATAATAGAATGTGAAGAAAGCGAAAAAGAAATTGTTAAGAATATATTAAAAGATTCTATGGAAAATGTGTATAAATTAGATTTACCTTTAAAAGTAGATGTTTGCGAAGGGAGAAATTGGTATGAGTCGAAATAAAAAATTTATTGTTATAACAGGACAGATTGCCAGCGGTAAGAGTAGCTTAGCTGAGTTAATTAAAAAAAGAAATGAGAAGTATTTAGTTTTAGATGCTGATGATCAAATAAAAGAATTGTATAAGAGAGGGGCAGAACTTTATAAAGTTTTAGTAAAAGAGTTTGGAGATATCATTTTAAATGAAAAAGGTAATATTTCAAAATCAAAGTTAAGAAGAACAGTTTTATTAAATGATGAAAATAGAGAAAAGCTTAATTATTTAACTCATCCTGTTATTCTAAAAAACATGGTTGATTTTGCTAAAAAATCTGAATCAGATATTGTATTTTTACAAATTCCACTATTAAATGAATCAATAGCCAGATTAGAAAAACTAATTGATATTGATGAAGTGTGGAATATAACAGCTAGTGATGAAGTTAGATTTAAAAGGCTAATGGAAAGAAAGGGTATGACTGAAGATGTTGCCCATAGAATTATGGAGATACAATCTGAGTTTGAAAATGAAAGCTATGATATTTTATCTGTTGAAAATAATGGTGATTTTGAGGAGCTAAAAGATAAAGTTGATTTATTCTTTAAAAATAGTTGTATTAATGAAGAAAAAAAATCAGGATTTTTTGGAAGATTTAAGAAAAACAAAAAAGAAAATGAATCAGAAGATATTGAAGAAAATAGTGAGGATAGTAATGGAGATACTGGAGCGTTTAGAAAAGTATCCGAAGAAGAATTAAAAGCTAAAAACAACACTGATGAGTCTTATGATGGTTTTGCTGAAAGTAAAGATTTAAGTAATAGTGAGGAACACTTAGGTGAATTTGTACAACCGGCATTTTTCCAAAATCAAAGTACAGAAAGTGTTGATTTAAAAGATTTAGAAAATCAAAATTCATCAGAAGTGGAAAAAACGAAATTAACTGATTTAAGTGCTTTACATGATAATCAAATGGATAATACTGAATCTTTAAAAGATAGTATTAATTCAGATACTACTAATGAAGAAAATATAGAAGAAACTACAAATGATAAAGGTAAGAAAAGGAAAAAGATGAAAAAATGGAAAAAAGTATTGTTAACTTTAATAACTGTGATAATTATATGTAAGGCTTTATTTTTGGGTGCAGTTTATTATGGTGGACAGAATTATCCTATAAGTTATATTGAAGAAATTCAAAAATATTCTAGTGAATATGGAGTAGATCCTAAAGTGGTTTTAGCCATTATGAGAGTTGAAAGTAATTTCAAGAGTGATGCAGTAAGTAAAGTTAATGCTAAAGGTTTAATGCAAGTTCTACCGGATACTGCTAAACATGTCGCAAAGTTATTAAATATTGATGTGAATTCATTAGACTTAAACGATCCTGAAACTAATGTAAAAATAGGAACATATTATTTAAAATATTTAATGCAAAATTTTAGTAATATGAATACAGTTTATGCAGCATACAATGGTGGAATAGGAAATGTAAATACTTGGTTAAAGGATTCTAAATACTCTAGTGATGGGGTTACTCTATACAATATTCCTTCTGCAGAGGCTAAGAACTATGTAAAAAAAGTAAATAAAGCACTAAAAGCTTATGAAATTTTATATGGAAAGGAATTTCCAACTAAAAAAACAAAAGGATTCGCTAAATTTATAGATAATGTGAAAAATACAGTTAGATATATTTTTAGAAACTTTTAAATAAAATAGTATGAATTCAAAGATCAACGGGTGATAAAATCCCGTTGTTTTTTGTGATATTAGAAAACTAAGTTATATGCTTTCTATAATGGAATGTTCTATAATTGGATATAAAAAATATATATTGTATAATCAGCATAATTTTATAAAAATATTTTGGTGATAAGTATGGGAAACAAAAACGTTGAATTTATGAAAAAATTTATAAATGATAGAGAAAAATTGATGAAAATTTTACTTTGGGGTTCTATAGCTTTAGATATATTTCTATTATTGTGTTTTGTAATAGGATTTGCATTTGGACTGGGAAGCTATAAAATAGGCTTTTTTATGCTAGGAATTGTTTTTAGATTTGGATTAATTATATTCATAATAAGTGTAGTATGTAAGTTTTGTACTTTTATTTTAAGTTTTAATAGAGATACAAAAGAAAAAAAGAAATACTTTTCTCTTTCTTTGTTTTCTTTGTTTAGACTATTGTTTGTTGGAGCATTAGTTTATGGAATTTATTATATCGGAAAGGTAATGACTGCTGTTGGATAATATTTGAGATAAGTTGAATTTATATAAGTATTTTTTATTTAATAGCTAAAATTGTGGAGAAAACTGCATCCAAAATTTTTGATATAAGAAATGGATGCAGTACACATATATTTTATTAAGAATTTAATTTTTTAAAATTATTTTTGTTAAAAATTTGATATATGTATTTTTTATTTAATTTTTTTCCTATTATTACAACTCTTGAATCTTCCATTGGATTGCATCCACATATCTCATAATTATTATTTACTAAATCAAATTTAAACCAAAAATCTTTTATGTTAAAATATCCTTTTGCTCTCACAATGCTTCCTAATTGTTTAGACATTAATACATTTAATTTAAAAATTAATTCAGGAATATTTTTTATTTTTATATTTAGTAAAGAAATATTTTCAAGTATTTGTTCTTTGTCTATTTCTATTTTATTAAATATTACTTTTAATTCGCCTTTGTGATCTTTTTTTATAGAATATTCATTATTAAATAAGTTCTCCCAATCTTGTTTTGTCCAATTTGAATAATGTGTTAGATTGAAATTTACTAATTTTCGATTTATCTCTAGTTCGTTTTTAATATTAGAAAATTCTACTTCTGACAAATTTTCTGATTTGCTTAAAATTACTTTTGAAGAATTATTTAGCTGGTCTAAGAAATACTCAGAGTAATTTTCTAAATTATTTTTAAAGTTATTTGCATCTATAATTACTATGGGGGATAGTAGTACTATATTTTCATAGCATATTTTCGATAGTTGTTCTATTATATTGCTTAGCATAGCAACTCCACTTGGTTCTACTATCAAATATTCAGGATTTATGGTATTTGCTATTGTTAATATAGAATGTGTAAAATCTAAATTTAATGAACAACATATACAACCTTCTGTTAATTCCCAAATCTTTATTTCTTCATTATTAAAATTTTCTTTTATTAGATTTCCATCTAAACCAAGTTTTCCAAATTCATTTTCAACAATTACGAATTGTTTTTTTGTTTTTTTAACCATTTCTTTTATAAAAGTAGTTTTTCCTGAACCTAAAAATCCAGATATAATTAGTATTTTCATATTACTCCAATAATTAATATGGGGGAGTTTAACTCCCCCAAATTTATAATTTAATTTTTGACTAAAGAACAACCACTGGTTTAATTAAATCAGCAGGTTTATCTTTCATTAACAATAAAGCATCTTCAACATGTTCAAATCCTTTAAATTTGTGAGTTAATAAAGGTTTAACATCTAATTTTCCACATGCAATAAGTGATGCAAGTTTTTCTAAACGTAAACGACCGCCAGGCATAAGTCCACCTAAAATTTGCTTATGTCCCATACCAACACCCCATTCAATACGTGGGATATTGACATAAGTACCTGAACCTAAATAATTTACATTACCAATTTTTCCACCTGGTTTTAAACATTTTATTACAGGTTCAAAAGTTTCAACTCCACCACCTGCTATTATAGCTTTATCGACACCAACACCATTTGTTAGTTTTAAAACTTGTTCGTCTATAGAACCCTCTTTATATCCTATGAAATCAGTTGCACCATATCCCTTAGCAACTTGTTTACATATTTCTCTTGTACCGACACAAATTATTCTAGATGATCCTCTTAAATTAGCACCAGCAACTGCCATAAGACCAACAGGTCCAATTCCAACAACTAATACAGTATCTCCAAATTGAACATCAGCAAGTTCAACTCCGTGGAAACCTGTAGGAACCATATCAGAAAGCATACATGCTTCTTCTGGAGAAATTTCATCAGGCAAATGTGCAAGATTTCCATCCGCATCATTCACATGGAAAACTTCTCCAAAAACACCATCTTTAAAGTTTGAAAATTTCCAACCAGCAAGCATCCCTCCAGAATGCATACCAAAACCACCTTGTGCTTCTAAAGAATTCCAATCAGGAGTTATAGCTGCGACCATAACTCTGTCTCCAATTTTAAAATCTTTTACTAATTCACCAACTTTAACAACAACACCACAACCTTCATGACCTAAAATCATATCTTTTCTATCACCGATAGCACCTTCCCAAACAGTATGTACATCTGAAGTGCAAGGTGATAGGGCTAATGGTTTAACTAAAGCATCCATAGGTCCACAAAATGGTTCTTCTTTTTCAATCCAACCAATTTCTCCAATTTTTTTCATTGCAAAACCTTTCACAATAAAAAACCTCCTTTAATATTTTCACAATAATAAATATTGTAGAAATATTATAAACCCACATTTGAGCATTGTCAATACAAATTTTAGTATTCACATAGATTTTTTTGACAAAAAGTTAACTTTCAATAAAAAAAATCAAAAAAATTTAATAGATAAAATAATATTACAGTATATTATATAAAAAAATTTTTTTGAGTAAATTATAAATCTTTTTTTAATCTATAAAGATTAGTAAAAATTTTAATAAGATTATTTTAAAATGTAAAATATTGTTATTCATTGGGTATAATATAAAAAAGGTCAAAGTAGGTCAGGAGGTGTTCTTTTGGCAGGTATTAGTGATATTATAGAAAAATTTTTGAAAGAAATGTTAGAAAATTCAGAAAATGGAATTATTGAGATAGGCAGAAATGATTTAGCGAATAAGTTTTCTTGTGCTCCATCTCAAATAAATTATGTTTTAACAACAAGATTTTCTTCTACAAATGGATATTACATTGAAAGTCATCGTGGAGGTAGTGGTTACATTAAAATCTCAACTCTTTTAAATGAAGATGTATTTTTTAATTCAGTTATTGAGTATTTAGAACAAAATACGATAACTTTTAATGAAGGTCGAAGAATTATAGATAGAATATTTGAATTAGGATATATTACAAAAAGAGAAAGATTTATTATTTTACATGCTATAAGTGATAATTCGCTTTGCATAGATGCTAAAACAAAAGATAATTTAAGATCAAATATATTGTTAAATATTCTATATTCTTTCGGGAGGAAAAATGAGTAAAAAAATTGCAACAATTAGTTATGAAAAAGAAATATCAGATTTTGAATATGACAATTTATTTAATTCGTTAAAATCTGATGAAAAAGATGAGCTTTTTTGTAATTTTAAAGGTCAGATTTCTAATTCAAATGTTAAATGTAGGAAATGTAAAACTTCTGTAAAAGAAATGATTAACACAAATTTAACTATTTGTCCATGTTGTTTTGAAACAATATATAAACTAATAGAAAACAAGAAAGTAAAACCTACACTTGTTTATTCGAATTTTATTAAAAAGCTATTATGTAATGATTTTAAAAAATATAAAGGAAAAAGACCAGAATATACCAATGCGTTTTTTAAAAATGAAATAAAAATTTCAGATTTGGAAAGAGAGTTAGAGCATAGTATAAAGACAGAAGAATTCGTAAAATGTGAAGTTTTAAAAAATACAATTGAAGATTTAAAAAAGAAAAATTTAAAGCTTAGGAGGAGAATAAATGAGTAGTTTTCTAGGAAAAATATCCGAAAAATATGTTTCTCTTTCTAGTCAGGTTGATGTTTATAGAAATATAAAGGGATATAAATTTAATTATATGTTAACTTTTGAAGATGAAATTAATTTATATAACAAAATTTGTTCTTCATTTTATAAATTATATTATAGTGATAGATTTACATTTGAAAAAGTAAATTCAAGAAAGCAAATCTTGAAATATTATAATAAGGGGCTTTTTATAGATTCAAATGATATTTTTAGGGAAAATTCATACATTGCTTCAAGAGATGATGAATTTATATTTATTAATATAAATATTGAAGAACATCTTAGGATAACAGGTAAACTTCCAGGAGTTAATTTTTTCAGATGTGGTAATTTTGCTTATGGGGTAGAATCTGATTTAGATGAAAAACTTAATTTTTCCTTTAATACAAATTTTGGATATGTTTTTAAAGATGTGAACTTAGTTGGTAATGGATTAAAAATGACTGGAGTTTTACATATTCCATCATTAAAATATTATAAAACAACTGATTTTTTAGAAAAGAAAATGAACATTTTGGGAATTAAGTTTTACTCTTTATCCATGATAGGACTTTGTGAAGACTTTTATATTGTAGAATTTTGCAAACAGAATTCTGACGAATTTTCTGCAATTAGAAAAATGGATAAATATATAACGGAAATTGTAAATTTGGAAATTGATAATCGTAGAAAGCTTTTAGGTATAAAAACTGACTATTATAGAGAAAAATTTGAAAAATATAAAAAAATTATGATAAATAGAGAAAATTTAAATCCTTATGTAGTTAGTAAATATATTTCTCTTTGTATATTATTACAAAGTTTGGAGCTTATTGTTGATTATGATATAAAGGTATTGTATGAATGTCTTATGGCAGTTAGAAGTTCAACTTTTTTAGATGAAGAAGAAAGAGAAGAAGAGCTTTTAAATGTGATTTTGAAATTAGTATAGGAGTAGTGATTTTATGTATGAAAATGTAATTAGAAGCGTTGATGAATTTATCCGATATGCTGTAAATGAAGCGTTTTATTTAAAAGATGATTATATTGGAACTGAACATATATTACTTGCATTTTTGAAAATTAATAGTAGAGAGACTGAATGTCTTGTTTCTGCGGGGGCAAATTATAATTCATTAAAAAGTTATTTGATAGATAAAAGAGGATTTGGAGATTTTTCTAATGTAGCGAGTAAATTATCAAAAAATGCAAAGAAAGTTGTTGATAATGCTGTCAATATTGCAATGGAATCGGACAATATTCAAGTTTTGCCTTGTCATCTTTTGATTTCATTAATGGAATTAAAAGTAGGGTTAGCATATAAAATGCTTATTGATTCTAATATCAGTCCGGAAAGTATTTCATCTGATATAAAAGAAAAGATAAATTTTGGAAGTGATTCTGAAACAATCGGAGAAGCAACAACAGAAACTTTAGAAAAATATACTGTAAATTTAAATGAAAGAGCTAAGAATGGCAAGATTGATCAAGTAATAGGTAGAGATAAAGAAATTGATAGAATTTTACAAATTTTACTTAGAAGAACAAAGAACAATCCAATTTTGATAGGAGAAGCTGGCGTCGGGAAAACTGCGATTGTTGAAGGACTTGCTCTTAGGATTATAGAGGGGAAAGTACCAGAATTTTTAGAAAATAAGACAATTTATAGTTTAGATTTACCTGCTATGCTTGCAGGAAGTAAGTATCGTGGAGACTTTGAAAAAAGAGTGAAGGATACTTTGAATGAAATTATGAAAAATAAAAATGTAATTGTATTTATTGATGAATTTCATAATATAGTTGGAACTGGAGGAAGTGAAGGTTCTATTGATGCTGCAAATATTTTAAAGCCATTTTTAGCTAGAGGGGAAATTCAATTAATTGGTGCTACAACAATTGATGAATACAGAAAATATATTGAAAAAGATTCAGCTCTTGAAAGAAGATTACAACCTATTGATGTTTCTGAACCAACGGTTAGTCAGACGATAAATATATTGTTGGGATTAAGAGAAAAATACGAAAATCATCATGGTATAGTAATTACAGATGAAGCAATAAAAGCAGCTGTAGAATTATCTCATAGATACTTAACGGACAGATTTTTGCCAGACAAAGCTATTGATTTAATTGACGAAGCGGGGTCAATGTTAAGAATAAAATCATATTTAAATCCAGATGATATAATTTTCTTGAAAGATGAAAATGTAAAACTAAAATCAGAAATTAAACAATTTGTTGAAAGTCAAGAGTTTTTAAAGGCACAAGAATCTAAAAATAAGTATGAACAGAATTTAGAAGATATAAAGAAACTTAAGGAAATAAAAAAAGATAAGAAAAACAATGAGAACTTAACTTTAAAATATGAAGACATTGCAAAGATAGTTTCAGATTGGAGTAAAATTCCAGTTAATAAATTAACCGCTAAAGAAAGTCAAAAGTATTTGTCTCTTTCTGATAATTTAAAAAATATTGTTATTGGACAGGGTACAGCAATTGACAGAGTTACAAGTGCTATAAAAAGATCAAGAGCAGGAGTTTCTTTGGGCAGTAAACCTATAGGTAGTTTTATCTTTGTTGGTGCAACTGGGGTTGGTAAAACTTATTTTGCAAAGTCTTTAGCAAATCTTTTGTTTGAATCTGAAGAAAATATGATTAGAATTGATATGAGTGAATATATGGAAAAACATACGGTTTCTAAACTAGTAGGTTCTCCTCCTGGATATGTCGGATATGGAGAGGGAGGTTATTTAACTGAAGCAGTAAGAAGAAAACCATATAGTGTAGTATTATTTGATGAAATTGAAAAAGCACATCCTGATGTATTCAATATGCTTCTTCAAATTTTAGATGATGGAAGGCTTACAGATTCTCAAGGTAAAACAGTAAACTTTAAAAATACAGTAATTATTATGACTTCAAATGTCGGAGCATCTGCAATTGAAAAGAAAAACTCATTAGGTTTTTCTTCAAAGAAAGATGAACAAGAAAAAGAATACGATAGAATAAAAGAGATTGTAAATTCTGAATTAAAAATTATGTTTAAACCTGAGTTTTTAAACAGAATAGATGATATTATAGTTTTTTCAAAATTAGATGAAAAAGATATAATGAAAATTACAGAGCTTTTACTTGAAAAGTTGAAAAAAAGACTTAAAAATATTGGCTTAAATATTGGATATAGTAATAAAATTATAAAAAAATTATCCGATATGGGATTTGATAAAGCATACGGAGCAAGGCCTCTTGAAAGAATTATAAAATCTGAGCTTGAAAATAAAATTGCAGATGAAATTTTAAAAGACCAAATTCTTAATGATGAAAAATTGTTTTTGGATGTAAAAAAAGGTAATATTGTTTTAGAAAAAATAAAAGTTAAAACTAAGTAAATGAACTTAAAACAAAGATAAATAATATCTTGATTAAATTTAGAAAATATGTTACTATTCTTTTAAAGGAGGATATGTTTATGATAATTACAACTACAAATAATATTGAAGGATATGAAATTGTTGAATATAAGGGAGTTGTCTTTGGTGAAGTAATTACTGGAGTAAATTTCTTAAAAGATATTAAAGCAGGTCTAAGAGATATTTTTGGAGGACGTTCATCTTCCTATGAAAAAGAATTAATGGGAGCAAGAGATGAAAGTTTAGATGAGATTACTGATAGGGCAAATGAAATTGGTGCTAATGCGATAGTTGGTCTAAAAATGGATTATGAAATGCTTGGAGCATCAAATGGTATGATGATGGTTACTTGTTCAGGTACTGCTGTTAAAATTATAAAGAAATAAATTTTTAGGTGTTTTAAAATTTTTTAAAACACCTTTTAAATTTACTTGAAAAAATTTTTTATATTTAGTATAATATACTCAATGAAGGGGAGTAGCTAATCTTGTTTAGTCGTCAGTACGGTTTATCCCGGCTAAACACCTAACTATTTCAATAGGAAGCAAGACCTTTGTTTAATTTTATTAAACAAGGTTTTTTTTATGCAAAAAAGCCTTAATTCAAGGAGGATAAATTATGTTTTGGTACAACAAAAAGATTGATGAATGTATCAATGATCTTGGAAGTGATGCTAAAAACGGACTTTCAAGGACAAAAGCTGTAGAGCTTTTAGAGAAAAACGGAAGAAATGAATTAAAACAAAAGAATAAAAAATCACTTCTTTCAAAAATTATAGACCAATTTAAAGACCCTATGATTTTAATTCTAATTGGAGCTTGTATTATGTCTGCTATTGTTGGTGAAATAACAGATGCTTTTATAATCATAGCGATTGTAATTGTTAATGCGATTCTTTCACTTAATCAAGAGGGAAAAGCCGAAAAGGCAATAGAAGCTTTGCAAAAAATGGCTAGTCCAATGGCAAAAGTTTATAGAGATGGGAAATTAATTCATATTCCTTCCCCAGAAATTGTAGTTGGAGATATTGTTGAGCTTGAAACAGGTGATATTATCCCAGCAGATTTAAGATTAATTGAAAGTTTTATTTTAAAGATTGATGAAGCTTCTTTAACTGGGGAATCTGTACCTGTTGAAAAATTTGCAGATAAAGTTTATGATGGAGAAATTGAGATTGGTGATAGAGAAAATATGGCTTACTCTTCTACTATTGTTGCTTATGGTAGAGGAAAGGGAGTAGTAGTTTCTACTGGAGAAAATACTGAAATTGGTAAAATTGCAACAACTCTTGATTCTTTTGAAGATGAAGACACTCCACTACAAAAGAAGCTAGCTGGTCTTTCAAAATCTCTTGGACTAATAACAATAGGAGTTTGTATTGTAGTATTTATAGTTGGGCTTTTGTATAAACAACAGTTTTTACTTATGCTTTTAACTGCAATTTCACTTGCTGTTGCAGCGGTTCCTGAAGGTTTACCAGCAATTGTTACTATAGTTTTATCACTTGGTATGACAAAAATGGTAAAAAAGCATGCTATAGTAAAGAAACTTTTAGCAGTTGAAACATTAGGCACTACAACAGTAATCTGTTCAGATAAAACAGGAACTCTTACTCAAAATGAAATGACTGTAAAAAAAGTTTTTGTAAATAATCTAGTTTATGATGTAGAAGGAACTGGTTATGAGCCTGTTGGAGATGTATTTTTAAATGGAGAAAAAGTTAATGCTAAAGAAATTGACGATTTTATTTCAATTTCTAAAATTTCAACTCTTGTTAATGATGCAAAACTACTTAAAGATGAAAATATGTATAGAATTGCAGGAGATCCTACTGAAGGAGCCTTGCTTACTGTTTCTGAAAAAGTTGGTATATCTAAAGATGTATTAAATGTTAAGAACAAAAGAATTGCAGAAATACCTTTTGATTCTACTAGAAAGATGATGACAACATTTAATGAAAATATTTTTTCATCTAATGTTATTTCCGCTACAAAGGGTGCTCCTGATATAGTTATCGATAATTGTAAATATATTCTAATAAATGGAAAAGAAGAAGAATTCACTTCTGAAATAAAAGATAAAGTTCTTTCACAAAATAGTCAGTTTGCTAAACAAGCTCTAAGAGTATTAGCTTTTGCTTATAGAAAATTTGATTTGTTGCCTGAAGATATTACTTCAGAAAATATAGAAAGAGATATGGTTTTTGTCGGACTAATGGGAATGATTGACCCTGCAAGGCCTGAAGCAAAAGAAGCTATCAAAGAATGTAAAAAAGCAGGAATAATTCCTATAATGATAACAGGAGATTATTTAGAAACTGCTGTTGCTATAGCTAAAGATTTAGGGATTTTGGATGAACATTCAAATGCTATTATGGGTCGTGAACTTAATAAGATGACTGAAGAAGAAATTTGTGAAGTTGTAAAAACTACGAGAGTTTTTGCAAGAGTAAGTCCTGAAAATAAAGTGCAAATAGTTAGTGCTTTAAAGAAAAATGGCCATATTGCTGCGATGACAGGGGATGGAGTAAATGATGCACCTGCAATTAAGAGAGCTGATATTGGAGTTTCAATGGGAATTACAGGAACAGATGTTGCAAAAAATACTTCAGATGTAATTTTAACAGATGATAATTTTGCTACAATAGTATCAGCAGTTCATGAAGGACGTATTATTTATTCAAATATTAAAAAGTTTGTTTCTTTCCTATTATCTTGTAATGTAGGAGAAATTTTAATAGTTTTAATATCTATTCTTTTAAATATACCAGTACCTTTTATACCAATTCAATTACTTTGGTTAAATCTAGTTACAGACAGTTTTCCTGCATTGGCACTTGGTGTTGAAAAGGGTGATGAAGATATTATGCAAGTTCCACCAAGAAATCCAAATGAACCAATTTTAGATAAAGAAATGATTTATAGTATAATTTCTCAATCTTTAGCAATTACAGTTGCAACACTTGGAGCGTATTTCTATGGAATGCATCATTATCCTAATCATATTGAAGGAGCAAGAACAGTTGCATTCTTTACACTTATAACTGCAGAACTACTAAGAAGCTATTCTGTTAGAAGTAGTAGATTTACATTATTCCATATTGGAATATTTTCAAATAAAACATTGGTATATGGAACAGCATTATCTTTCTTTATGATGCTAGTAGTTGTATATGTACCTTTCTTACAACCATATTTTGATACTGTTTCTTTAGGAATAAAAGAGTTAGCAGTTGCAATACCACTTGCATTCTTACCTTTTGTTGTTGCTGAAGTTTCCAAAGTTTTAAGAAAGAAATAGAAAAATTAAAAAATATTATAAAAAGTTGGATTATTAAACAATAATTCGACTTTTTTATTGCATAACAAGAAAGTTTGAGGCACTTACTTGCTGCAAAGCATAGTAAAAGGGAGGGTTCTTATCCGATATATTAATACTATAAAAACGTTCATCATAATATTGATAGTTATAAAATTCTATAAAAAAATCTGTTTTGCTTATTAATTATAAGGGTAGTTAATTCTATGAGTGTGTAATTTATTTTACAATGATATAAGATTCTTTTTAGAATAAAATATTGACATATTATTAAATAAATTGTATACTGATTATGGGGAATAACGATTCCCAATAAATGTTTTTTAATAAAAAGGAGGGCTTTTATGAAGACAGATGTGCAAATTGCTCAAGAAGCAAAAATGAAACCTATCAGAGAAGTAGCTGATTACTTAGGATTTCCGGAAGAAGCAATTGAACTTTACGGAAATTATAAAGCAAAGTTAAATATTCATGAATTGAAAGATTATAACGAAAGACCAAATGGAAAGTTAATTTTAGTAACTGCTATAACTCCAACTCCTGCAGGAGAAGGTAAAACTACGACTGTTGTTGGACTTGGTGATGGATTAAATAAAATAGGAAAAAGAACATCTCTTGCACTGAGAGAACCTTCTTTAGGACCAGTTTTTGGAGTTAAAGGTGGAGCTGCAGGTGGTGGATATGCTCAAGTAGTTCCTATGGAAGATATAAATTTGCATTTTACAGGAGATTTTAATGCTATTGGTGCTGCAAATAACTTACTTGCTGCAATGTTAGATAATCATATTAATCACGGAAATGAGTTAGATATCGATTCTAGAACTATTACTTTAAAAAGAGTTGTTGATATGAATGATAGACAACTTCGTTTTATTGTTGATGGATTAAATGGAAAAGCGAATGGTGTTCCAAGAGAGGATGGATTTGAAATAGTAGTTGCATCTGAAGTAATGGCTATTTTATGTCTATCAAATGATTTAAAAGATTTAAAGGAAAAACTAGGAAAAATCATTGTTGCTTACAATAGAAAAGGAGAACCAGTAACTGCAAAAGATTTGAATGCTCAAGGGGCTATGGCAGCATTATTAAAGGATGCTATCAAACCAAATCTTGTTCAAACATTAGAACATACTCCTGCATTTATTCATGGAGGACCTTTTGCTAATATAGCTCATGGTTGTAATAGTATAATTGCTACAAAATTAGCGTTAAAATATTCCGATTATGTTGTTACTGAAGCAGGTTTTGGAGCTGACTTGGGAGCTGAAAAGTTCTTGGATATTAAATGTAGATTTGCAGGTTTAAATCCTAATGCAGTTGTAGTTGTTGCTACTGTAAGAGCTTTAAAGATGCATGGTGGACTTGCTAAGACAGAATTAGGAAATGAAGATTTGGTTGCTTTGGAAAAAGGACTTCCAAACTTACTAAAACATGTTGAAAATATGCAAAATCTATTTGGTATTCCTTGTGTCGTTGCAATTAATAAATTCCCATTGGATACTGATGCAGAAATTCAATTAATTGAAACTAAATGTAAGGAATTAGGTGTTAATGTAGTTCTTTCAGATGTTTGGGCAAAAGGTGGAGAAGGAGCAGTTGATCTTGCTAATGAAGTTGTAAAACTTGCAGAAAATGACAAACCAATTAATCAAATTTATGATATTGAAGATTCTTTAGAAGAAAAATTAAATAAAATTGTTCAAAAGGTTTATGGAGGATCTGGTGTAACATTCTCTCCAGGAGTTAAAAAGAAAATTAAAACTATAGAAGAATTAGGATTTAAAAATGTACCAATCTGTATGGCAAAAACACAATACTCATTCTCTGATGACAAGAATAAAGTTGGTAGACCAGAAGGATTTAAAGTAAATATCAAAAATATAAAGATTGCTGCAGGTGCAGGATTTGCTGTTGCTTATAGTGGAGATATTATGACTATGCCTGGATTACCAAAAGTTCCTGCTGCAAATAATATTGACATAACTGACGATGGAAAGATAGTTGGATTATTCTAGTTAATAGGAGGAATTTATGGAACAAAAAATGTGTGATAAAACCATAAATTTATTTATTCAAGAATTATCAGATAAACAACCAGTACCAGGGGGTGGAGGAGCATCCGCCCTTGTAGGTGCTTTGGGAGTTGCTCTGTTAAATATGGATGCAATTTATACTACTGGTAATGAAAAATTTAAAGATGTTGAAGAAGAAATTAAAGAGCAAATAAAAAAATATAACGAATTAATTACTTCTTTAAAAGAATTAGTTCAAGGGGATGCGGATGCTTTCTATCCACTTTCTCAATGCTATAAGATGCCAAGAAACACTGACGAGGAAAAGAAATTAAAGAGAGAGGCATTAGAAAAAAACCTTTATAATGCTGCTATGATTCCTTTACAAATAATGGAAAAATCTTATGAAGCTCTTTGTTTAGTTGACAGACTTATTAGAATTGGGAATAAAAATCTTATTGGAGATGTTGCAACAGGAGCTGTCTTTTTAGAATCTGCTCTTAAAGGTGCAAGTTTAAGTGTATTTGCAAATACTTCTTCAATGAAAAATGAGGATAATATTAAGATGATAAACGAAAAATCTATGAAATTATTAAAAGATGGAATGGAACTTGCTAATAAGGCATTTGAAGAAATATTTAATGGATTTTTAAAATAAGGAGACTATTATGACAACAATAATGAAAGGTAAAGAAGTAGCAATAGCTTTAAAGGAAAAGATTAAAGCAGGAGTTGCTGAACTTAAAGAAAAAGGGAAAGTTACTACTTGTGGTTTTATTAGAGTTGGAGATAGAAGCGATTCTATAGGTTATGAAAATGCAGCAATAAAAGTTTTATCTTCTTTGGGAATTGAATGTGTCCAATTCCACTATCCAGAAGATATTACCGAAGCTAATTTTATATCTGAACTAGAAAAAATTGGAAATGATGATAGTGTTGATGGTTTCTTGCTTTTAAGACCATTACCTTCACATATTGACGATGATTTGGTTGGAATGAAAATTAATCCTAAAAAAGACATTGATGGAGTAAGTCCATATAATATTGGAGAAGTTTTCTATCCTAAAGAAGATAGTTTCATTCCTTGTACTGCTGCTGCTGTTATAAAGATGTTAGAATTTTATGATTTAGATTTAAGTGGTAAAAATGCAGTTGTATTAGGTCGTAGTAATGTTATTGGAAAACCTGTTGCAATGCTATTATTAGCAAAAAATGCAACAGTTACTGTGTGTCATAGTAGAACTCAAAACTTAAAAGAAGTTTGTAAAAATGCAGATATCTTAGTTTCAGCTATAGGTAAGGCTCATTTTGTTACAAAGGAATTTGTAAAAGAAGGGGCGATAGTAGTTGATGTCGGAACAAATTATGATGAAAATGGAAAGGTAACCGGCGATGTTCATTTCGATGAAGTTTCTGAAATTGCAAGTTATATTAATCCTGTACCAGGTGGTATTGGATCGATAACAACTTCAGTTTTAGCAGAAAAATGTTTAATTGCCGCGAGAAAAAAGGTAAAATAATATGGATTATGAAACTGCAATGATTAAACTCAGAGGAGAAGTTTGCAGTGGAATTAAATTAGGTTTACAAAATATAAAAACTCTTATGGAAAAGCTAGGAAATCCACAAGATAAATTAAAAATTATTCATATTGCAGGAACCAATGGAAAGGGTTCCTGCACTTCTTTTGTAAATTCTGTTTTGGTTTCACAAGGCTACAAAGTCGGGATGTTTACTTCTCCTTCTATTTACAATTTTGAAGAAAGAATTAGAATTAACAACAAAAATATTCCAGAAGATAAATTAATAGAATTGATGGATGAAGTTAGGGAGGTTGCAAACACTCTTGAAGTTTTTCCAGCTGATTTTGAGCTAGTAACCGCTGTAGCTTTTTTGTATTTTTATAGAGAAAAATGTGATTTTGCAATTATGGAAGTAGGTTTAGGTGGAAGACTAGATGCCACAAATGTTGTGGATAAACCTTTAATTACGTTAATTACATCAATAAGTTTTGATCATCAACAATTTTTGGGAAATACTATAAAAGAAATATCTCTTGAAAAAGCTGGGATAATTAAAGATGGTGTTCCTCTAGTTCTATATTCTCAAGATACTGAAATTATGGATAATATAATAAGAGTAGCTAAAAGTAAAAACTCAAAAGTTATAGTAAATGATTTATCAAAAATTAAAATATTGGAAAATAATAAATCTGGACAAATTATAGATTATAAAGAATTTAGGAATTTAAAAATTAATTTACTTGGTTCACATCAAGTTAAAAATGCTACAATTTCTCTTGAATTACTTTTAGAACTTAGAAAAATGGGTTTTGAGATTTCAAATGAAAGTATATATAATGGATTTTTAACAGTAACTTGGCCTTGTAGATTTGAGCTTGTTTCAAAAAGTCCAGATTTTATTTTAGATGGAGCCCATAATATTGACGGGATAGAAAAGTTCATTTCAAATATAAATTTTTATTACAAAGATAGTAGAAAAATTGCAATTTTTGGGGTGTTAGAAGACAAGGATTATAACGAAATGCTTGAAAGGATTATTCCTTATTTTGATATGTTTTTAACTGTAAGACCAGATTCTGAAAGAGCAATGGAAGCTTATGAATTAAAGGATAAAATTGAAGCATTAACTGAAAAAAAAGTTTATAGTTTTGATAATTATCAAGATGCTATTGACAAATCATTTGAAATATCAAGTAAAGACGATGTTATTTCAGCATTTGGCTCTTTATATTTTGTAGGAGAAGTTCGTAAACTTTTAGGAGTGAGTGATTATTAATGGATAAAAAAATTATAAGAAAAGAAATTCAAGAAAAACTAAAAAAAATATCTGATAAAGATAGAACAAATTTTGAAGAAGTTTTGTATAAAAAATTATTTGAAAATGAAAATTTTAAAAATGCAAAATGTGTTGCACTTACAATTCCATTTGGAACGGAAATAAATACTTATCCAATAATTGAAAAATTATTGAATGATGGTAAGACTGTATGTTCACCAATTTGTGAAAAAGAAACTAGAAAAATGACTTTTTATAAAATAAATTCTTTAGATGAATTAATTGAGGGATATTATGGAATTAAAACACCTCCTGAAATAGAAAAAAATATTGTTGAAAAAAATAATATTGATTTAATATTAGTACCTGGTGTAGGATTTGATAAAAATAATTATAGAATCGGATTTGGTGGAGGATATTATGACAGATATTTAAAGGACTATAAAGGATATACTATTTCTCTAGCTTTTAAAGAACAAATAGTGGAGAAAGTACCAACAAACGAATTTGATTTGCCTGTTAATTTAGTAATTACAAATTAAATATTTTACTTTAAAAATAGTTTTATTTTAAAGCTATTTTTTTCTTGCAAAAAATTTAAAAATAGTATATTATATAAACTAGGTAAGTTTTTTAAAAATGGAGGTAGATATGATAAAGTTATTTTCTGATATGGGAGCCGATATCCCAGTAGAAATTGCAAAAAAATATAAAATCCAAATTTTTAACATGGTTGTTACTGATGGAGAAAATGAATATATTTTAAATTATGATATAGATAAATATAAATTATTTGAGAATATGGCTAAGGGAATTACTTATAAGACTTCACAAGTAACTTATAAAGATTTTTATGATACATTTAAAGAAGAATTATTAGCTAAAAATGAGATTATTTATATTTCTTTATCCTCAGGGCTCTCTGGAACTTATAATACTGCTAATATGGTAAAAAATGATTTGCTTGATGAATTTCCTGAAGGAAAAATTCATATAATAGATAGTTTAGGAGCTAGTTTTGGGTATGGTGTTCTTGCGATAAAAGTTGCAAAGATGATTGAAGAGAATGAAAGTATTCAAGAAATATTAAAATATATTGATTTTTATAAAAAACATATAAATTATATTTTTACAGTTGATGATTTAACTTATCTCTATAGAGGTGGAAGATTAAATAAGGCTAAGTTTATAATTGGTAATTTATTGAATATATGTCCAATTTTAGATATATCAAAAGATGAAGGAAAACTAAATTTTTTTGATAAAGTTAGAGGTCACAAGGCATTTAAGAAAAAATTGATAGATATTATAAAAAGTAAATCAGATGTTTTAGATAAACAAACTCTTGTTATTTTTCATGGAGATTGTGAAGATAAGGCAAATGATTTAAAAGAATTATTAATGAGTGAATTTAATAATGATGATATTTTAATATCTGGAGTAGATGCAGTCATAGGTTGTCATACTGGGCCTTCTGTTTTAGCTATTATTTATCTTGATGAATTATATGGAAAGTATGATAAATTTGAAGTTTAGGGGTTAGAAATAACCCTTAAATTATTTTAGGAGATGATTTTTATTAAACATATTTATGAATTCTTAATTATTTTAATTTTTTTATTTATTGGGACTATTTTGGAGATTATTTTTAAATCCCCAATACCTGCAACTATTTTGTCGATGTTATTCCTAGTTGCCTTGTTGTATTTTAAAATAATTGAATTAAAAAAAATAGAAAAAGTTTCAGAATTTTTACTTGAAAGTATTACATTGTTTATGACACCATTAGTAATTGGAGTTATAGATAAATTCCACTATTTTAATGGGAAATTTTTACAAATATTTTTAATTTTATTTGTAAGTGTAGTTGTATCTATGATTGTTACAGCTTTCGCTACAACTTTTTTTGTGAAAATTTTTGTAAAAGGAGAAAAAAATGGAATTAATAATTAACAGTCCGCTTTTTGGGATTTTTTTAACAATAATAACATTTGTTATAGGATATGAAATTCAAGTAAAATTAGGATTAAAATTTTTAAGCCCAATGGTTACATCTTCAGTTTTAATTATCTTAGTTCTCTTGATTTTTAAAATTCCATATACTAATTATAAACAAGGGGCAGATATATTAACTTTTTTTGTCGCTCCGGCAACTGTTGTACTAGCTGTACCATTATATAAAAATTTAAATATTATAAAAAAATATTTTCTTCCAATATTACTTGGATGTTTAGTTGGAATAAGTGTTGGAGCGATTGTTGGAATATTATTATGTAATATTTTTGGGATTAGTAAAGAAATTTTGCTTTCAATGTTACCAAAATCAGTTACATCTGCGATAGGTTATGAAATTTCAAAGAAAATTGGAGCAATTATGGAAATTTCTATGGTATTTATAGTTATATGTGGAATTATAGGTTATAGCGTAGGAGAGTTGATTTTTAAGATTTTAAAAATAGATGATAAAGTTGCAAAAGGAGTTGCACTTGGATCATGTAGTCATGTTCTAGGAACTGCAAAAGCAATGGAGATTGGAGAAATTGAAGGGTCTATTGCTACAGTTTCAATATCAATTTCAGGAATTTTAGCTGTAATTTTAATTCCTTTAATATTGAATTTTATTTAGTAAAAAGCTGATAAAAACAAATATATTATTTTTATCGGCTTTTGTTTTTTAATCGTAAAACGCGTTGACAATTTAAATAATATATGGTATTATTAACTTCAATAGTGTATAAAATAATTATACTAAGAGGTAAAAGCTATGAAGATAAGTCAAAATAAAAATATAATCTTCCTATTACTGGTTTTAAATTGTATTGTGGTTCTTGGGTTAAATTATATTGTAGGAAGAGATTTAATTTATCCTGATTATGGTATGAGTGAAAATTTTGTAAAACTAAAATTAAATGGGAATAACTCCAATAAGAAAAATGATTTTGATTTTTTGCTTGAATATGATGATATAAAGGTTATAGCAGAAACTAATCGAAATGGACTGATAGGTCTATATAATCCAACTATGGATTATTATTACAAGTCCACTAAATTTAATGCATTAGGCAGGCTTAGATATTTTTCTATGGATGACTATATAGAAAAGAAAAAAGTAGCTATTAATATAGATGAAATATCTCCTGATAATGGTATTAAAACTAAGGATACATCAATTTTAGATATACCCGAAGTAAAAGGTATGGAGTATATTAATACTTTTGATTCGAATTCAACTATATACAAAGATGGACTTAGAGTTGTAGCTAATTTATTTGCCTTGTCTTCAACTTCCTTTGACACTATTTATATTGATTCGGATAATGTTAAACATTTGGAAGAAATTAAGGATAAAATAAAAAATTTAGGATATGATGAAGTTGAATTTAACAGATTTAACAATAGAAAACCTTTGATAACCAATATATTTAATTCTCTGAGTGATAGATATGCAAAATTTATATTGCAAGGAGTGGTAGCTACTTATTTATTATTCTGTTATGTGTTCGTAGTTTATCTTTCAAAATATAATAAATATTTTAGAGTATGTCTAGAATGTGGAGCTACATTTAAAGAGGTGTTAAAAAACTTTTTAAAGCAAAATCTACTTTTCAATGTAATAGCGGGATTAATATCCTCAATATTTATGTATATATTTTTGAATCATATATGTAAATATTTATCATTTACAGAACTTTTAGCTATTCCGATATTTATAACGATAACTTCAATGGTTTTAACTTGGGCAAAATTTTCGTTTACATTAAAAAAGACAAAGCGAATGATGAGGTGATGTTATGGTTATAGATAATATAAAATTAGGGTTTAGAGACATAAAACGAAATACAAGAATTTTTATATTATTCGGATTGTTAATCTTATCTATTAGTGTTATATTGTCATTCTCTACTTATGCTTTAAATTTGGCTCTAAAAGAATCGAAAGATACTGAAGTTAGTTATTTTGCAATTCTCGTTTCCTATGAAATGAAAGATTTTATAAAAGTTGAAGATAGAGTAGATAAATTATTAAAAAAAGGTGGATACACAAAATTTGTATCTGAGTATGTAAATGAAGAGAAGGGAATTTTTATCCAAATATTTATTGGAAAATTTCAAAAGAGTTCCGAAAATAGGGTTTTGTTCGCAATAAACTCGGAAGATTTAGAATTATTTAAGCAAAAGGAAAAAACTTTAAAAGTAGTTTCAGCTGATGAATTAGATAAGATAAAATTCAAAACAGTCGGTGTTGACCTTGAGATTGATGACGATAATTTGGTTTTTTTGGAAGTGGCTAAAAAAGAGACTTCATTATCCGATTTTAAGTTAAATCCTGCTGAATTAAAAGATTTAATAGAAGGTACAAAATTTACCGATAAAGAATTAAAAAATGGTTTGGATGAGGAGTTTGAAAAGGCGATTTTAAACTCAGATATAGTTTTTAAAAAGCATATTAATTCTGTTAATATGACAGATGTAGATTTTATATTAAAGTATATATATTTTTATGTATTTTTACTTTTGTTGGCCTTTTTGCTTTCTTTTGGAATATTCATTAAAAATTTATATAAAAGATTACTTAGAGAATATAAAATTCATATAATATGTGGTGCCACCAAAAAAAGTATATTTATTAGAAATTCAGTTTTTGTTCTGTCATTGGCTGTGTTTAATTTTATGATAATTAATTTTCTGAATAGATTTAATTATGATATTATATTTTTTATAAATATAGGGATAAATATTGTCTTTATTTTAACTTTAGAATTTGTTATCTTAAATATGCTCATTAGAGAAGATTTAAGTACAACTCTAATGGGAGGTGAATAGAAATTGATTAGCTTAAAAAATTTAAGAAAAGTGTATAATGAAAATAAAAAATCTGAATTGCTTGTTTTAAATGAGTGTAATTTAGATATAAAAAAGGGCGAAAAAATTATTATAACTGGAGAAAATGGAGCTGGAAAAACTACTTTTTTAAAGATTCTTGGACTACTTGATAAAAATTATTCAGGAGACTATAAAATAGAAGATAAAGATATAAATTCAATGTCTTCTACAGAAATTGCAAGACTAAGAAATGAAGTATTCGGGTTTTTCTTTCAAGAGTATAATTTATTAGAGGATGAAACAGCTTATGATAATATTGTAATTCCTTTGATGTATTCTAAAAAGTACAAAAGAAGTGAAAGAAAGAAAAGAATAAATGAAGTATGTGAAAATTTGGATATAGTAAAATTACTTAATCAAAAAGTCAAAACATTATCAGGGGGAGAAAAGCAAAGAGTTGCTATTGCAAGAGCGATAGTAAATGATCCAGAAGTTATAATTTTAGATGAACCTACAAGTGCTTTAAGCAGTAAACTAAAGGCAAAGGCAATCAATTATATTAAGAATATTGTAAAAGATGAAAAAACATTAATTATTGTAACTCATGATTTAGCAATAGTTGACAGTTTGGATAACAAATCAGACTATATATTTTATAATTTAGAAGACGGAAAATTTAATATTATGTAATTTTAAAATAACTACCGAAAATGAGCTGAACCCAAAAACACGGACAGTTAAATAAATTATTCAAAGGAATGTAATCTATAATCAATAGGAGACATTCC
>NZ_JAYKBQ010000010.1:0-61191 GCF_035282425.1 Parvimonas sp. M20
AAGATACCTCCTTTTTGTGTTCATAAATATAATACTATTATTTATTTAATGTGTCCACTTTTATAAGTAGGGTGCAAATATATTTAAAATTTTGAGAAGAAATCACACGATTTCTTCTCTTTTTGTATTATTTTTATAATAATGATATAATAGTGAAAATGTTGAGTGAAAAATTTATGAGAATATATTTAGTAAATTTACATAATGGAAATTTTTAAATGGGAGGTTATATGTTAATATCAAAAAATAAAGTGATTCAAAACGCATCAAAAATATTAGAAGAAGATTTAAAAATTAAATTACCAGAAGATTATTCTAAATTTTTAGACAAGTATAATGGGGGGAGAACATATAAATCAAAAGTAAAAATTGGAAGAAATTGGGATGATGTATGTGGATTTAATGGAGTAGGGGAAGTAAATGAAAACTATAGTTTTGAATCAATGAAATCAATGGGAGTCTTAGATAATTATATAGAAAGGGGATTTTTACCGCTTTCTCATAATATGCTAGGGGATTATTATTGTTTATCATTAAAAGCAGAAGATTATGGATCTATCTATTTATTGTATCATGATTTACTAGGAAAAAAGAAAAAGTTGTTTTCTAGTTTTACCGAATTTATAAATAATATAAAGAGTGAAGAAATAGGACATATAAAAACAATGGAAGAAAGAGAAAAAATGGCTATAGAAAATGGATATGGGTATAAAGTTGAATTATTACGTCCAGTTTGGAAAAAGGAAATAGAAAAATTTAGTAAGATTGTCCAAGAAGAGGTAATTTTGTAGGATAATTTTTAGTATTAGCGATTAATATGAAAGGTTTAAAAACATTATAATAAAAAGAATAATTGGAGGATGTTGAAGATGACAAATGAAGCAAGTGTATCAGTTTTTTGGGGCGAAAATATTTTAATAATACCATTTTTAAGAAGTGAATTTGGTTTTGGGGTAGCTCAATATCAAGATGAAATTTATTCACTTACAATGTCTAATGCAGAACTTGGAAAAGAGATATTGTCAAAATTAGAATATAAAGACAATTCAAAAGGTAAAAACTCTAAAAAAGATTTTTGGACAGTAACAGGAATAAAATCTTACAATACATTTAGTAAAAAATATAAATTAGTAGATATTTCAAAATATGATGACAAGATTGAGGTTAGACTTTGGGTTTATGTTGGAAAAGGCTATAGTGGAAGTGAAAATCCGAATGACACTGTAGAATTAATATTGCCAATTAATCCGGAAGTATTGGGAGAAACTGTACGTAATTTAGCATTAAATTCTAAGGATATAGATTTTGAAAATGAATTTAAATATGGTGGATTTGAAACTGCAGATGATTCAAAAATTAGTTATAAACTTTTACCGGATGAATATATTGATATAGAAGATGGACATACAGATGCTTATCAAATATATATTCATGAAGATTATGAAAGTAATTATATAGGATTTATGATAGACAGTGGATATGAAAAAGTAATTAATTCTGTCATAGAAAAATTATGTGAAAAGTTGTTTTATAATACTTTGAATAAGAAAATAAAAAAAACATGGACAAGATGGTATGGATCTTTAAAATCTTATGAGTATAAAGATGTTAATAATAAAATGTATTATGCACAGATTTTTGGAAAGACAGATAAAGTAGAAAAACATTCATACTTATATAAAGATGGAGAAGAAGTTTTAGAGCTTACATTTGAAATTGATTTAGTAAATACGCCACTAGATTTACAAGAAAAAATTAGAAAAGACTTTATTGAACTTGTTGAATCGGTGAAAGTAATTTAATTATTTACTAGAAGGGATGTCATAAAATGGTAATAGAATTAGTAGCAAAGCTTAAAACAGCAGAAGAGTTTTTTGAACAGTTTAAAAGTGAAGATATAAAAATTGATGAAATATTGTTGGATGCTTTGTCAAATACAAAGCCTGAGGATAGATATAAGATAAGTAAATTTTTGATTGAGAATGGAGCAAATGTTAATGAGATAGATTGTGAAGGATATAATGCTTTACAGGTTCTATTGTCTGCTCGATTGCATATAATAGAAGAAACAGCAATGCTATGTAAGGAACTGATAAAAAGAGGAGTGGATATAAACCATAAGGATAAATATGGACAAGTAGCATTTGTGTATATTATTAGAATGAATAATTTTAGTGATAGTGAATTGGAAGAATTATACAATTTGTTTTTATCTCAAGATAATTTGAATCTTTTAGATAAAGATAAATTCAATAATACGCCTATTGAGTATGCAGAAGGGCTCCCATACAGAGAAAGTATATATGAAAGGATGAAAAAGTATGTTTCACAAAATAGATAAATTTTATGAAAAGACAGAATTTATTAAAAATGCTGGAGCAAGTGTAGTTTCTAAAAATAAAATGAATTGACACAAATGATAATAATTTTTAAAATGGAGGCTATATGTTAATATCAAAATTTAATTCAGTAAATAATGTTGGAGAACAAGTAGAGAAAAAGTTTAATATAAAATTACCTTTGAGTTATATTAAATTTTTAGATAAGTATAATGGGGGGGATACTTATAAAACAAAGGTAAAATTTGGAAGAAAAAAAGATGATATTACAGCATTTTATGGTTTAGGAGAAACTGATGGGACTCATAGTTTTGAAAAATTAGAACATTATGGAGTAATAGAAAGATTATCAAAAAAGAAATTATTTCCTATTGCAACAAATAGTGGAGGAGACTACTATTCAATCAGTTTAGATGAAAATAATTATGGTGAGATATATCTATATTATCATGATTTACTAGGAAAGAAGACTAAAGTAGCTACTGACTTTATTGAATTTATTAACAATTCAAAGAGTGAGGAGATTGGGCATGTAAAAACTATGGAAGAAAGAGAAAAAATAGCTATAGAAAATGGTTATGGAGATGAAGTTGAAATGTTGCGTCCTATTTGGAAAGAACAAATAGAAGAATTTAGTAAGATTGTTCAAGAAGAGGTAATTTTATAGTTTTTTAAGAGCTTTATATATTTGTTGGAAGGAATTAATATAATGAGTGGAATTACAATTTTTTATAATGAAAAATTTGGATATATAATAGGGTCTCATACTAAGCAAGCAAAAACTGATATACCTACTACTTTGGATCAGGTTGAAATATTGGCACCTGCTGTTTCAATAGAAAATTTATCAAAATATATGTATAAGGCAATTGAAAAATCATTTAATAATCCAATTTATAACAATGAAATTTTGCCTAAGTATTGGACTGTTTCTGGGATTAAATCATTTTCAAGTTTTAGTAAAAATTTTTCATCTGTAAAAATTATTGTAGATGATGGTATTTGTAAGTGTCATAAATTAATGTTAGCAACAAAATCAGGAGGATACAAAGTAGATAAAAATTATTACTTTGAATGTCCAAAAGAATTTTTATATAATGAAACAAATAAAATAAAAAACTGGCTACTTATGGTTAATGAAAATAATTTTAAGAATGGTGGATTTGAAACTGCAGATGATTCAAAAATTAGTTATAAACTTTTACCGGATGAATATATTGATATAGAAGATGGACATACAGATGCTTATCAAATATATATTCATGAAGATTATGAAAGTAATTATATAGGATTTATGATAGACAGTGGATATGAAAAAGTAATTAATTCCGTCATAGAAAAATTATGTGAAAAGTTGTTTTATAATACTTTGAATAAGAAAATAAAAAAAACATGGACAAGATGGTATGGACCTTTAAAATCTTATGAGTATAAAGATGTTAATAATAAAATGTATTATGCACAGATTTTTGGAAAGACAGATAAAGTAGAAAAACATTCATATTTATTTAAAGATGGCGAAGAAGTTTTAGAGCTTACATTTCAAATTGATTTAGTAAATACTCCATTAGAATTACAAGAAAAAATAAAGAAAGACTTTACAAAATTTGTTAAGTCAGTGAAAGTAATTAAAAAATAGAATCGAAATTATTAAAGGAAGAAATTGAAAAGATTTCTTCTTTTTGTTTGAATATTATTAAATATTTGTTGAATTTAGATAATAGACAAGGATTTTTAAATATGATATAATAGCTTTGGCAAAAATATGATTAGATATCTATTTTATTATAATATTGAGAATAAATATTTTAAGATAATTTTTTAGAAATTTAAGCAAATTTTTAGAAATAAAATATAGATAAATTTATTTTTTGCTATTTTATTATTTGGAGGAAATATATGTTCGGTTATTCGAAAAAAGAATTGAGTTGGATTTTATATGATTGTGCGAATTCTGCTTATTCTATGGCAATTACTACCGCATTGTTCCCGGTTTATTTTGGAATGGTCGGTGGAAAAGAGATGGATTTAGGATATTATAATTCATTTGCCAGCATTATTATTGCAGTTCTTAGTCCGGTGCTTGGAACAATAGCTGATTTTAAAGGTATGAAGAAAAGATTATTTACAATTTTTTCACTTTTTGCAATTTTTTCAACATTATTTTTATCTTATGTAGGAGAATTCGGATTACCTTTATTAATGGTTTTTTACGTTCTAGGATGTATAACTTTTGCAGGATCAAATATCTTTTACGATGCATTTTTAGTTGATGTAACATATGATGATAGAATGGATAAAATTAGTACTGCAGGATTTGCCTATGGATACATAGCAAGTGTAATACCTTTTATGTTTTGTTTAGGAGCTGTTTTGATTTTTGGAATGAAAAAGCCTTTAGGCTATCAAATTGGCTTTGCTATAACAGCTCTTTGGTGGTTAGTACTTACAATTCCAATGTATAAAAATGTTGACCAAGTATATGGGGTAGAGCCTGTTCCCAATCCTGTTAAGGAAAGTTTTGGAACAATTCTTCACACATTAAATAATATTAAAAAGAACAAAGTTGTTGTTATCTTTTTATGTTCTTACTTCCTTTATATTGATGGAGTAGATACAATTATAAAGATGGTAATACCTTATGCTAAATCAGTTTTAGATGCAGAAAAATTTGATATACTTTTTCTTTTAGGAATTTTGATTTATGTTCAAATAATAGCATTCCCTTTTGCTATCATTTATGGAAGATTAGCAGAAAAATTTGGAACTAGAACCATGATTAAAGTAGGAATTATAACATATATGGTTTCTGTAATGTTTGCTTATTTTATGAGTAATTTAGTTCATGTTTTTATACTGTCAACATTTATAGCGTCTGCTCAAGGTGGAATTCAAGCATTGAGTAGAAGTTATTATGCAAAGATAATACCGAAGGAAAATGCAAATGAATTTTTTGGATTCTATAATATATTTGGAAAGTTTGCAGCTATAGTAGGACCATTTATTATGAGTTTTATAACTACAGTAACACATAACCCAAGATATTCAATTCTTGGTATAATTCCATTATTTGTTGTTGGTTATATAATAATGTTACAATTACCAAAGGAAGAAAAATAATGATTTTTAAATTTGATTCAAAAAATACTTGGAAAATTAAAAGTGAATTTAAAAAAGGTAAGTTTGATATTGATTTTGAAGCTTTAAAGAAAAAAGAATTAGAAATTTTGAAAAATTTTATTTCTTGCTGTGAAAAAATGAATTTGACTTATTATATAAGCTATGGAACTCTACTTGGTGCAATTAGACATAAAGGTTTTATTCCTTGGGATGATGATATAGATGTATGTATGCCAAGAGGAGATTATGATAGATTTATAAAAGAGGGTAGTGAATATTTACCTGAAAATTATTTTATTCAAACGATGGAGTCAGACCCGAAATATGCATTAAATTTTGCAAAACTTCGTGATAGTAACACAGCTCTTTTTGAAAAACATGTATTAGATGTAGATATTAATCATGGAGTATTTATTGATATTTTTCCTGTTGATGGATATATTAAAGGTCAAAATAAAGTTTTGGATTTAAGAGTTAAAGAAAAACCTGTTTTTGAAGAGGCAGATACTAATGCTTTTTCAAATGCATTAAGTGGTTTTAGCAAGAAATTTGTGTATAAATTAAGTGAAACTATACCTAACAAATTAAAGATTGATCTTTCAAAAAATTCTATCCCAAAAGATAATCCTAAATTTGAGGACTGTGAATATGTGGCATGTTTGGTTGACAGTTTTTATATAATTCCTTTCAAAAGAGCTTTATTAGGAAAAGGAATAAAGGTTGATTTCGAAAATATCAAAGCTAATGCTCCTGAAAATTACGATGAATATTTAAGGGTTTTATATGGAGATTATATGAAATTGCCTCCAGAATCCCAAAGAGAAAATCATCATAATTTTCATTTGGCAGATGTAAATAAAAGTTTCAGAGAATATCAAGAAAAAATTTAAGCTATGAGTAAAAACATAGCTTTTTTTGATTGTTTTGTAGAATTTTTTTGAATTTTTTGATATAATAGTTACAGTTTTGCACTATTTACTAATTTTTTGAGTTAAAAATAGTGTAAAATAGTTTTTAAAAACGAAAGTTATAAGGAGGTGTATTATGAAAGAAGTTGTTGATAAACTTGTTGAATGGCTTAGAAATTCCGTTAAGGAAGCTGATTGTAAGGGGATAGTATATGGGCTTAGCGGTGGAGTTGATTCAGCTGTTATTGCAGCACTTTCAAAACTTGCCTTTAATGACGAATCTTTAGCTATAATGATGCCAATAAATAGTTCCAAAGAAGATGAAAAAGATGCTAAATTGGTTATTGATAAATTTAAACTTAATGTAATAAAAGTTGATTTGTCTAAAGCATATTCTGTTTTTACAGACTCTGTGGAAAAGGGAGATAATTTAATGGCTTATGCAAATGTTAAGCCAAGACTTAGAATGACAACTTTGTATTATTATGCACAATTAAAAAGATATTTAGTAGTTGGAACAAGTAATAAATCAGAATTTACTGTTGGATATTTTACTAAATATGGGGATAGCGGTTCTGATCTTATGCCACTTATAGATTTTACAAAGAAGGAAATTTTTGAACTTGCAAGATTTTTGAAAGTTCCCGAAAAAATAATTCAAAAACCACCAAGTGCAGGACTTTTTGAAAATCAAACAGATGAAGATGAAATGGGCTTTTCTTATGATGATTTAGAAAAGTTTATTAATAATGAAAAATTAGATAAAAAAATAGAGGAAAAAATAAAAAGAATGGTAAAAATTTCAGAACATAAGAGAAATTTCGCCAAAGGATTTAGGAGGTAATTATGTCAGGACATAATAAGTGGAGTACGATTAAACATAAAAAAGGAAAAGAAGATGCAAGAAGGGGAAAAATATTTACAAAACTTGCTCGTTATATAATTGTTGCAGTTAAAGAAGGGGGAGCAGATCCTGAATATAACCCTGCTTTAAAAACTGCAATAGAAAAAGCTAAAGCTGAAAACATGCCTAATGATAATATTGAAAGAGCATTAAAAAAAGGTGCTGGAGATGGAGATTCCAGTAACTATGAAACTATAATCTATGAAGGTTATGGACCTGAAGGGATTGCGGTTGTAGTTGAATGTTTAACAGATAATAGAAATAGAACTGCTGCAGATGTAAGACATGCTTTTGATAAACATGGTGGAAATTTAGGACAAAATGGTTCGGTTTTGTTTATGTTTGAGAAAAAAGGTGTTATTGTAATTTCAAGAGATCAAGCAGAGGAAGATGATTTAATGGACTTTGCTTTAGAAAACGGAGCTAGTGATTTTGAATCTGACGAAGAAGTTTATACTATTTATTCAGAAGTTTCAGACTTCATTACTTTAAGAGATGCACTTCAAGAAAAAGGATATACTTTTAGTGCATGTGATTTGGAATATGTTCCAAGTAATAATTCACAGATTTCAAATCCTGAAAATATTAAGAAAATGGTTAAGATGATAGACCAGCTTGAAGATAATGACGATGTTCAAAATGTTTATCATAATTGGGATATACCAGAAGATTTAGATGTAGAATAGTATGAAAAAAATATTTGCTTTTTTGATTTCTCTAAGCATAATTTTATTTGTTTTATTATATTCGATAGATTTTATGGCTAAGGATATTTCTTACTATAATAATTTTCACAATGAATATAAAATTGAAGAGGAGTCAGGGCTTTCTAAAGAATGGATAGAATGTGCGAGTAATTCACTGGTTGAATTTATTAAAAGTGGAAATAAAGAAGTTTTAAAAAATCATTTTAATAAAAAAGAAATTTCTCATATGGAAGATGTATATAAACTATTTAAACTTGACAGAATAGTTTATACATCTTTGTTTATAATTACTTTGCTGGTAGTTATATATAAATTATTTAAAAAAGACTTTTTATTCTTTAGGTATATAAGAAAGTATATTTTAATAACTTATATATCTGTAGTTTCTTTTTTAGGAATATGTTCTGTTTTCTTTTCTGAAAGTTTTATATATTTTCATAAACTATTTTTTAATAATGATTTATGGCTTTTGGATTATAAAACAGACTTAATGATAAGAATTTTACCGGAAAAATTTTTCTTTGTTTTATTTTTAAATGTACTTGTATTATCTACGATATGTATTTTTTTAATTTATATTTTTCTTAAATTTAAAGATTATGAATATAATTAGGAGGAAATATGGAAGTAAAAATTGATAGGGTTGCTTTTAGACTATTTGGAATAGATATAATGTGGTATGCCATTATTATTTGTTTTGGCATTATGGCTGGACTTTTTGTAGCAACAAAAAACTCCAAACTTAGAAATATAGAAGAGGATGAAATTTCAAACCTTTTGCTCTTTGCTTTACCTATTAGTGTAATTGGAGCAAGAATATACTATGTAGTATTTGAATGGGAAAATTATAAAGGTAATTTTTTATCTATGATTAATATTAGAGAAGGTGGACTTGCAATATACGGTGCTGTAATTGCAGCTGTTATTGTAGTTTACTTTTTTGGTAAATATAAAAAAATTGATTTTAGAGATTTAGCAGATGTTTGTGCGCCAGGATTAATACTTGGTCAAGCAATTGGAAGATGGGGAAATTTTATAAATCAAGAAGCTCATGGAACTGAAACTACATTGCCTTGGGCAGTTATCATAGATGGAAAAAAATATCATCCAACATTTTTATATGAATCTGTTGGGAATTTATTGATTTTTACATTTTTAATGATATACATGAGAAAATACCAAAAGAAAAAAGGAGAAATTATTCTCTTTTACGCAATTTTGTATGGAATTGTGAGATTTTTTGTTGAAGGCTTGAGAACGGACAGCCTTATGTTTTTAGGATTTAGAGTTTCACAAGTTTTATCACTTGTAGGTGTGCTCGTTGGAACTATTCTTTTCTTTTTTAATAGAAAATATGGAAAAGATATTTAAAAATTTATAATTTAATACTTTTATTTTAAAAATGTTAACTACATGGATTTAATCTATGTAGTTTTTTTTTATAAAAAATATTAAATTTTTTTAAATTTTTAAAGTTTTTTTGAAAAATCCCTCCACTTTTTATAATTATTTTTAATAACATTGAAAATTACAAGTTTATTAAAAAAATAAATAAAAAATTTTTTAACAAAAAGGGTTGCAAAATATGCAAAAATAGTATAAAATATAAGTGTGATAAAAAATGTGGTTCAATATGGAGTGAAATGGAGTTAGTTTTTTAGGAGGTGATGGCATTGTTTATTGGAGATTTTCCACATACTTTAGATGATAAAGGCAGATTGATTATGCCATCAAAATTTAGATATGAGTTAGGAACTAATTTTGTAGTAACTCGTGGACTTGAAGGTTGCTTATTTGTCTTTACAGAAAAAAAGTGGGCTGAATTTACGGAACAACTTAACTCAAAAGGATTCAGCAAAAAAGATGTTCGTTCAATTACAAGATTTTTTTGTAGTTGTGCAATGAATGCAGATTTAGATAAACAAGGAAGATTTTTAGTAAATAAAAATTTACGTGAATTTGCTGAAATTGAAAGAGATGTAATGATTATTGGAGTTTCTGACAGAATTGAAATTTGGTCCAAAGAAAAATGGGATAAATACAGCGAAGCAGAATATAGTGATGATGCTATTATGTCTGAAATATTTGATGGTCTTGATTTTTAAGGAATTTATTTATGGAATTTAATCATATACCGATAATGTTAGATGAAGTAATAGATAATTTAGATATTAAACCTAACGGAATATATGTTGATTTAACTGTTGGTGGTGCTGGCCATTCAACAGAAATATTAAAAAGAATAAAAAATGGAAAACTCATTTGTGTTGATCAGGATGAAGAAGCTTTGGCAGTTGCCAAAGAGAGACTTTTAAAAATTTCAGATAATGTTTTATTTTATAAAAGTAATTTTGAAAATTTTAAAGAAATACTAGATTACTTTGAAATTGATAAGGTTGATGGTGTTTTATTAGATATCGGTGTTTCTTCATATCAAATAGATAATGGTCAAAGAGGCTTTTCTTATATGATAGATGCTCCATTGGATATGAGAATGGACAGGGAGCTTAAAAAAAGTGCCTTTGATGTTGTAAATTATTATAGTTCTGAGAATTTAGAATATGTTTTTTATAACTATGGCGAAGAAAAATGGACAAAAAGAATTGTAGAATTTATTGTTAATTATAGAAAGGAAAAGTTGATAGAAACTACCTTTGAATTAGTTGATATCATTGAAAGAGCTATTCCGAAATCGGTTAGAGCTAAGGGGGGACATCCTGCAAAGAGAGTCTTCCAAGCTATAAGGATTGAGGTTAATAGAGAACTGGAAGTTATTAAAAAGGTGATTCCAGACATTATAGAAAAACTAAATGAAGATGGTAGATTATGTATTATAACTTTTCATTCTTTGGAAGATAGGATTGTTAAAGATTCGTTTAAAGAGTTGGCAAGAGGTTGTATTTGCCCGAAAGAATTATATGTTTGTGTTTGTAATAATAAACCAAAAATAAAAATCTTAACTAAGAAACCTTTAGTACCTTCCAAAGAAGAAATGAATGAAAATCCAAGATCAAAAAGTTCAAAATTGAGGGTTTGTTCAAAAATTTAGGAGGATGATTTATATGAGTATGGCTCAAGTAAAATATATGAATGTTTCAGGCGAGAGAATTTCAGAAAAAAACAGAAAAAAAGCCTACGGAATTACCAGAGAATCCAGTTTATATAAAAATATTACACTTTTTATATTTACTTTTATTACATTAACTTTTAGTGTAGTAATTTTATATGGATATCTAAATATTGCTCAACAAAATAGAATGATAAATACACTAAACTCTGAAATTCGCTCGTTAGAAACAGAAAGAGATGATAATTATATGAAACTTGAGCCTTATAAATCTGTAGATAGAATTGCAAGGATTGCAAGACTTAATTACAATATGGATTTTCCTAAAAAGGAACAAGTAAAATATTTGGATAAGATTGATTAATTTATTAAACTTAGACAAGGGGAGTTTAAATGAAAAATAAGAAATATACTATCAAAAATAAAACAGTCTCTTCTCGTTCGGCTGTTTTATTTTTTATTTTTATCATACTTTTTAGTGTGATAGTTGCTAAACTGGCATATTTACAGCTATATTCAAAAAACAAATATAGTGTTGAACAATTTAAAGATTCGGTCAATTATACACCACTTGAAGCAAAAAGAGGTTCTATTTTTGATAGAAACGGAAATATCCTAGCTAAGAGTATTAGTGTTTATAATGGATATTTTTCTACTCTTGATTATAATCGTTATAAAAAATCTAGTGGTAAGGTTAAAGATGCTGAAACACAAAAGTTAGACAAAATTTTTGATATATTGCAGTTGAATAAAGAAGAAATTTTTGAAAAAGCTGATCAATATAACAATTTATTAATAAAAAAAGATATAACAGAAGAACAAAATGCTGTTATTAAATCAAAAAATTCACTTATAGTAAGTGTTACTAACAATAAAGAAGTATATTTTTCTGTTCTAGAATATGAAAAATTTAAACTTTATTCTCAAAAAGCCAAAGAGGCTGAAGAAAAAAAACTAGATGAAATTTTTTCAGCTCTTGAAATTGATAAGAAAAAAATATTTGACAGAGCTGATAGAGGAACTAATTTTAAAATAAAAAAGAGTATTAGTCCCGAATTAGCCAAAGAAATTAAAGAGATAAATTCCTCTATAATCAGTGTTGAAATTGAACAAAGTAGAAACTATATAGATGGAACTTTAGCTCCTTTTGTTGTTGGTCATGCAAATGAAAACGGAGGACAAAGTGGAATTGAAAATTATCTAAATGATTCTCTTTCAGGAACAAATGGATCTAAAAGAGTTATAAGAGAAAATCTTAATAAGTCAGTTGAAGATGTTGTTGAGGCAAAAAATGGTAAAGATATATATTTAACTATTGATAGTACTATTCAAAAGTATGTTTCAGAATATGCAAAGCAATATTATGATGAAGAAAAACCAATTAAGATGAGTGTTATTGTTTCAGATGTTACAAATGGTGATATACTTGCTATGGATAGTTTTCCAAAATATGATACTAATAATCCTAATGTTCCTCTTGATGACAATGCACTTAAAGAATTCGAAAATTTAGATGAAAAAGAAAAGTTGAAAAAAATATTTTCCATGTGGAGAAATCCTGCTGTAAGTGATGCTTACGAACCTGGTTCTGTATTTAAACTTATAACAGCATCTTCATCTTTGGAAGAAAAGACAGATACTTTAGATTCAACTTTCTTTTGTAATGGATTTATAAGAGATATTCCAGGAGTTACTCTTAGATGTTTTAACTGGCAAAATCCACATGGGAAGGAAACTTTTACTGATGCTTTAGACAATAGTTGTAACCCTGCTTTCGTTCAAATGGTTAGACATTTGGGAAAAGAAAAATTTTATAGATATATAAATGGTTTTGGTTTTGGAAATAAAACTGGAATAAATTTACCGGGAGAATCAAATGGACAAATTCCAAAATCTATATCCGATATAGGAGCTGCAGAACTTGCAACAATGAGTTATGGACATGGTATTTCTGTAACTCCTATTCAAATGATTATGGCTGCAAATGCAGTTGTAAATGGAGGCAATTTATTAGAGCCTCAAATTGATATTAAAAACGTTGAAAAAGATAAAGATAATAAACTTAAAATAAAAGAAAATGAAGCTATTGTTAAAAATCAAATTATCTCAAAGGAAACAAGTGATAAAATGAGAGCACTTATGGAGCATGGTGTAACAGATGGTATTGTTAAAAAAGTTTATTCTAATAATGTAAGAATTGGTGGAAAATCCGGGACAACAATAAAAGCAGTAAATGGTAAATATGATGACAAAAAAACTATTGCTTCACTTTATATAGCTTTCCCTATTGAAAATCCAAAATACAGTATTTTAATTGTATTTGATGAACCCAAAGCAAATGTAGGTGGGACTAGTGTTTGTGCTCCATTAGCTAAAAAACTAGCAGAAAAAATAGCTGAGTATAAACAAATAGCTAAAACAAACAACGAAAATGGAATAGTTAGAAAAACTAAAGTTCCAGATGTTAGAGGGCTAACTTTAGAATATGCTGCTGATGTTTTAAAAGGTCAATTTTTAAATTACAGTGTAGAAGGGGCTAGTTCTCCAAAATCAGTGGTTACCGGACAAAGTGAAGAACCTCAAAAGAATTTAGTTGAGGGAAGTACAGTTAAATTAACTTTATCAGATGATGAAAATGAAAAATTATTAGTTGTTGATTTTTCGAAAATGACATACCAGCAAGCCATGGATGTTGTAAATAAAATGGGGTATAAATATAAAACTTCGGGAGGTAAAGGAAAATTTGTATCTTCGAATAAAGAAATAGGAAGTTATATTTCAAAAGATGAGGAGTTAGTACTAACCTTTGAGGATTAATTTGGGAGATGAAATAAATGAGAATATCAAATTTTACAATAGGGAGTATTTTATTTAGCTTTTTTCTAACGATTATAATAGCAAAATATTCTATTCCTTATTTAAGAAAATTTAACTTAGGACAAAATATCAGAGATGACGGGCCACAAAGTCATTTATCTAAAGCTGGAACACCAACAATGGGTGGGGTATTCTTTGTAATTGCAATAATTATTACAACATTTTGTTTAGGAAACTTTTCTAAAGAAGTATTTGCAGTATTAATTGGAATGTTAGGTTTTGCTTTAATTGGATTTTTAGATGACTTTTTCAAACTTGTTATGAAAAGATCTTTGGGTTTAACTGAAATTCAAAAATTGATAATTCAATTTATAATCAGTATAGTTGTAATTTTATTTATAGAAAAAGTAGTAGGAACAGATTTAAGATATCAATTAATTCCTTTTGTAAAAGGAGCAGTTAATTTTAGTTGGTTTATATATCCTATACTAATTTTTGTAATGATTGGAACTGCAAATGCAACGAATTTAACAGATGGATTGGACGGACTTTCATCCTCTGTTTCAATACCTGTATTTTTAGGTCTTGGTATTATAAATGCATCAAGATTTCCAAGTGTTGGAGTTTTCTCTTTAGTATTTATGGCAAGTTTAATGGGTTTTGTTATGTTTAACTCATATCCGGCTAGAGTATTTATGGGAGATACTGGCTCAATGGCTTTAGGTGGTGCAATAGCAACAATATGTATATTAAATGGAATGATTTTTTACTTGCCTATTATTGGTGGAATATATGTTATGGAAGCATTATCTGTAATTATTCAAGTTATTAGTTATAAAACCAGAAATAAAAAAAGAGTTTTCTTGATGAGTCCTATACATCATCATTATGAATTAAAAGGGTATAAAGAACCTCAAATCGTTACAGCTTTTGCTGTAATTAGTGGAATCTTGTCAATTATATCCGTATATTTGTACTATAATATATAGATAGGAGTATTTTATGGAAGTTGTAAACAAGAAGATTTTAGTTATTGGATTAGGATTATCTGGAATTTCAACTATAAAAACTCTTAGCTCTTTAAAAGCTGATGTATATTGTTATGATGATAAAGAAAAAACAGAATTACAAAATGTTTTTGAAAAGCTTGAAAATTATAATTTTCAATTTATAAAAAATTATAAAGATTATAATTTTAATTTTATAGTTAAAAGTCCAGGAATTAAACCTACTAATGAAATAATTGAATATTTTTATAATAAAAAAGTTCCAATCTATACGGATTTGGAATTAGCCTATACTCTATTTCCAAAAAGAAAAATTATTGCTATAACTGGAACTAATGGGAAAACTACTACGACAAGTTTAGTTGGAGAGATTTTCAAAACTGCAAATATAAAATCAAAAGTAGTTGGAAATATTGGAGTTGGAATGCTTTGGGAAATTTTTAATTCAGATGATGAAACTGTAAATATCATAGAAGTTAGTAGTTTTCAACTGCATAATGTCGAAAAATTTAAACCTTTTATAGCTTCTATTGGAAATATAACTCCTGATCATATTGATTGGCATGGAAGTTTTGATAATTATATAGACGATAAATTAAAAATATTTAAAAATATGGATAAAAACGGGAATCTTATTTTAAATATTGATGATGAAATTTTAAGTAAGATTGATGTAGAGAATACTAATGTAACAAAAATTTCTTTAAAAGATAAAAATGCAGATTTTTATTTAAGTGAAAATAATTTTTATCATTATGATAAAAAGCTATTTTCTATGAAAGATTTAAAAATTTTAGGAGAGCACAATGCTCAAAATGTTTTAATTTCTTTGGCAATCTGTTATAATTATGGTATAATTATGGATACCATAATTTTTGCATGTAAAAATTTTGGTGGCGTTGAACATAGAATTGAATTTGTTAGAGAATTAAATGGGATAAAGTTTTATAATGACTCGAAAGGAACAAATGTGGATTCAACTATAAAAGCCATAGAAGCTTTAGAAAAACCTATTATACTAATTTTAGGTGGATATGATAAAAATGTGGATTTTAATCCATTATTTGAAAGTTTTAATGGCAAGGTAAAGGCACTAATTTTAGTTGGAGACACAAAATATAAATTTTATGATACAGCAAAGAAAAATGAATTCGAAAATAATATAATGGTTGAAGATTATAATGAAGTTGTAAAAAAATGTTTTGAAATTGCAGAAAGTGGAGATAATATTTTACTTTCACCAGCATCTGCAAGTTGGGACATGTTTAAAAGTTATGAAGAAAGAGGAAATTTATTTAAAAAGTTGGTAAATGAGTTGTAATGAATAGATATGATAAATACACTAAAAAATTAGTCATGGTTGTACTATTTCTCCTTCTGTTTGGAGGTGTAATGGTATTTAGTACAAGTTGGCCTTATAGCTACAGACTAAAGGGAAATGAAATAGAAATAATAAAAAAGCATGCATTATTTGTAGCTTTATCTATTATATCTATATTTATTTTTTCACAAGTGAATATTTTAAAACTAAAAAAATATAGCAAAATAATTTTTATATTAGTTTTTTTGGTGGGTTTTTTAGTGTATTCTCCAATAGGAGTTAATGTTTATAATGCGAGAAGATGGATAAAAGTAGGGCCTTTAACATTTATGCCTTCTGACTTTATGAAAATTGTATCTATAATGTTAATGGCTTATATTATTGATAAATATAAGAACAAGTTTACTTTTAAAAATGTGTTTTTTAAATATTTAGTTATTGTCGGTTTAGCATCATTCTCTGTTATGATTCAACCTGATTTTTCAAATACGTTGATAATTATTGGAACTATTACAGCTATGTATATAATAGCCGGGATGGATAAAAAGGCAATAATGTTTTCTGGACTTGGAATATCTATTGCAAGTTTTGGGGTAATATATTTATTAAATTCAGGATATAGTAGGACTAGTAGAATTCAAGCCTTTATAAATCCTTTAAAGTATAGAGATTCAAAATCATGGCAACTGATAAAATCACTTTTTGCTATTACAAATGGTTCTTTTTGGGGAGTTGGTCTTGGTAATGGAAGGCAAAAATATACTTTATCAGAAGCACATAATGATTTTATTTTCGCAACCATTGCAGAAGAATTTGGATTTGTAGGATCTGTATTTTTAATTGGAGTATACATTTACTTAGCATATTTAGGAATAATGATTTCAAGAAATGTTAAGAATTTATATGGAAAGATGGTAATACTTGGTATAACATTCTCAATTGGATTACAAACATTAGTTAATATTGGAACGGCTACTGGGTCAATTCCTCCAACAGGAGTAACTTTACCTTTTGTGAGTTATGGTGGATCATCATTGGTTATGACTTCAATAATGATTGGAATTATTTTGGGAATAGTTAGACATGATACTAAAGGGAGATAATATGAAAGTCGTAATATCAGGAGGAGGTACAGGAGGACATATATATCCTGCTGTTGCAATAATTGAAGAATTAAAAAGACTAGATGAAAATGTAGAAATTTTATATATAGGTTCTAAAAATAGTATGGAAAGTGAGTTAATTCCAAGTTTAAATATAAATTTTAAATCTATTGAGGTTATGGGGCTTCCAAGAAAAATTAATAGGAAGTTTTTTAAATCGATTTTTGTTCTGTTTAAGGGATTATCACAAGCGAAAAAAATCTTAAAAGAATTTAAGCCTGATGTTGTTATTGGAACCGGTGGTTTTGTAACAGGACCTGTTTTGTATAAAGCACATAAACTTGGTATTTATACAATTTTTCACGAACAAAATAGTTATCCTGGAATCACAAATAGAATTTTATCAAGATATGTAGATTCTATGGCTGTTACTTTTAAGGAATCAATTAATTTTTTTAAAAATAATGAAAAATGTGTTGTTACAGGAAATCCTATTAGAAACAGATTTCAAAATCTAGATAGAAAAGACTCTTTAAAGTTTTTTGAACTTGATGAAAATTCCCAAAATATTTTTTCCTTTGGAGGAAGTAATGGAAGTGAAGAACTTAATAAAGCTGTTTTGGGTATTTTAGATAAATTTTATGAAAATACTCAAATTTCTTTAATTCATGTAACAGGAAAAAGCAATTATGATAAATTTTTAGAAGAAATAAAAAACAAAAATATAAAAATAGGGAAGAATGTAAAAATTTTGCCCTATATGATTGAGATGGATAAGGCTTATGGGGTTTCAGATTTAGTTATAACAAGTTCTGGAGCAATTACATTAGCTGAAATATCAAAAATAGGTTTGGCAAGTATTTTAATTCCAAAAGCATATACTACAGAAAATCATCAAGAATTTAATGCAAGGGCATATAAGGATATTGGTGCTGCTGAGCTTATACTTGAAAAAGAATTAAATTCTGATTTATTGTGGGAAAATATAGAAAAAATAATTTTTGACGATAATAAACTTGAGCAAATGAAAGAAAATACTAAAAAGTTGGCAATGCCAAATGCAGTTAATGATTTTGTTTCAATATTTTATGATAAATTTAAAGGGAGATAGATATGTCTGATGATAACAAAAAAGGAAAGAAGCCTAAAATATTTGTAAAAAGTAACAATTCTGACAGTTCAATGAACGACGAATTTTACGAATATGATAAATTAAAAGCTAATAATAATGTTTTAGATGAGTCTTTTTTTGAAGATTTCAAAAGTGTAGATTTTGAAAAATTGAATTATGAAAAAGAACATCCGGTTTCTGAAGAAATGGATGATGAGATTTTTTCATCTGATGATATTATTGAAGATGAAGTTATTCAAGAAATTCCTGAAGAAATTGTGGATACAGAAGAAAATGAAAACCATAGTTTTAATGATGAAACTTTGAATGATGATTCAGATGAACAATTCGACTTTGACGAAGACGATGATGATTTTGGAAGTTTAGACTCTGAGAAAGATTATATTTCAAATGAAGATTCTGAAATCGGATTATCAGATGAAGAAATTAAAGATGAAGAGAATTCAATTTTTAATCAATATGGGATATCTAATACAGAAGAGTCAGGAAAAGAAGAAAATTACGATTCGTTATTTTATAAAAATGAGGAAGCTGAGAATGAATTAGAAGACGATGATGACTTTGGAAGTTTAGACGATGAAGTCAATATGGCACAGCCTGCTTATATCAATGTTAGTCAAAAGGCGAATTATTATGACGAAGTTGATGATGAATCAGAATATGACGAAGACGAAGACGATGATGAGTACTATATTGATAAAAAAGGAAATAAAAAGAAAAGAAGAAACGGTATAAGAATATTCTTTAAATTTATATTGGTATTTTTATTAGCATGTGCAGCATTAATGGTTTATTTTGGGCTTACTCATGATTTATTCAAAGTTGATTACATAAATGTAGTTGGAAATGTTGCAAATAATAAAGAACTCATAGTTTCTAAAAGTGGAGTCAAGGTTGGTGATAATATATTTTTAGCATCTTCAAGTAAAATTAAGAAAAACTTAAAAGAACTTCCTAATATTGAAGATGTGAAGGTAAGAAAAAATTATCCTAATATAATTGAAATAGAAGTAAAAGAAAATTATGTTAGCTCTTATATAAATACTGCTAGTGGATTAACTGCTATAGACAATTATGGGAAGGTTAAAGAGGTTGGAGCTGATAATTCTAAAGCATCAGGTGTTCAATTAAAAGGAATTTCTGAATCAGACTTAAAAGTAGGAGAAGAATTTTCAAAAGATAATACCAAAGTTCAATTTTTGAAAGATATTTTAGAAAAAGAATATTATCATAGTATTATTAGTATTGACTTTACAAATGATAAAGAAATAATAATAGAATTTAAAAACGATTTAAAAGTAACTTTTGGTGATTTAAATGATTATGCTAAAAAGACCCAAATTATTGGAATTTTAATTAAAAAAATTCAACTTGAGGGTATAAATGCAAAAGAAATTATATTAAATGTTGGAGAAAATCCAATAATTGTAAAAAAATAGTGGAATTTTATTTAAAAATTTAGTATAATAACAATGGTTACCTAAAAAAATAAGTAGAAAAGAATATAGGAGGAAATTAAAAATGGCATTTGAAATGGAAATATGTACAAATGGTTTAGCTAAAATTAAAGTATTTGGTGTAGGTGGTGGTGGAAACAACGCTGTCTCAAGAATGAAGGAATCTGGTTTAAGAGGAGTAGACTTTGTTGCAGTAAATACTGATAAACAAATTTTGAATTCTATTGATATAGAAACAAAAATTCAAATTGGAGAAAAATTAACAAGAGGACTTGGAGCTGGTGCAAATCCAGCTATTGGAGAAAAAGCAGCAGAAGAAAGTAAGGACGAGATAAAACAATCTCTTGAAGGAACTGATATGGTATTTATAACTGCTGGAATGGGTGGTGGAACAGGAACAGGTGCTGCTCCAGTAGTTGCGGGCATTGCTAAAGAAATGGGAATCTTAACAGTTGGTGTAGTTACAAAACCATTTACTTTTGAAGGGAAAAAAAGAGCTATTCAAGCTGAACAAGGTATTGAAGCTCTTAAAGAAAAAGTTGATACATTAATCACTATTCCTAATGATAAATTAATTCAAATTTCTGAAAAGAGAACAACAATGTTAGAAGCATTCGCTATGGCTGATGAAGTTTTAATGAATGGTATTCAAGGTATTTCAGATTTAATAGCTGTTCCAAGTATAATTAATTTAGACTTTGCTGATGTTAAGTCTGTAATGGAAGATCAAGGCGTTGCTCATATGGGTATCGGTAGAGCAAGTGGAGAAAATAGAGCTATTGAAGCCGCAAAAATGGCAGTTAACAGTCCATTACTTGAAACTACAATTGATGGAGCTAAAGCAGTTCTTCTTAATGTTACTGCTGCTAATGTTGGACTTTTTGAAGCTCATGAAGCTGCAGAATTAATTAGAGAATCTATAGATGGAGAAGCTAATGTTATCTTTGGTACAGGAATTGATGAAACACTTGGAGATGATATCAAAATTACTGTTATTGCAACAGGATTTGATCCACTAGTTTCTGGTGGAATTAGAAAACCATCAGGTATGGAAAAAAAGACTTCGGCAGATAAAAAAGATGATGGATTAGATATTCCAAGTTTCTTAAGATAATGAAATGTCCTAATTGCGGAGCAGAAACTACAAGAGTTTTAGACTCAAGAAATTCGAACGATAAAACTTATGTTAAGAGAAGAAGAGTTTGTGAGGCTTGTAATTATAAGTTTACAACTTATGAGAAAATGCCAGAGTTTGTAATTTTTGTATTAAAAAAAGATGGGTCTAGACAAATCTTTTCTAGAAATAAAGTTTTTGCCGGCATAAAAAAATGCTGTGAAAAAAGAAATATTCAAGATAAAGAGATTGAATCTGTTATAGATAGCATTGAAAAAGATATTAGACAAAACTACAAAAATGAAATTAAGTCAACTCAGATTGGGGAATTGGTTTTGAAATATTTAAAATCGCTTGATGAGGTTTCTTATGTTCGTTTTGCCGCAGTATACAAGGATTTTAAAGATATAAAATCATTTATGGAATATTTACAAAGAGAATTTTAAGAGATGAATTATCAGTTCATCTCTTTTTTTTGAAATAATATAATTTTATAAAATATATTTACTAAAAGTAACAAGAGATAGCTAGTTATTGTCAATTTTAATTTATTTTTTTTTCAAATTATGATAAAATAATAGTGGATTTTGATTAAGATTTTAATTTATTTTTGACTTAAATGTCGGGGGAGTATTTTATGAAAAAAAATATTAAAAATGTAATTATTTTAGTTTTTATTATTGAATTTGTAGGTTTAGGATTAATTTTTTATAGATCAAGTGTGGAAAGAGGGAAAATTAGAAAAGAAAGAGAAAAATACTACATTGTAACAGATATAAATCATAATGATGTTTTAAAAATTGAAAAAAAATATCTTTCTTCTCAGGAATTAAATAAAATTGTTATTACTAAAGTTGAAAATGATAAAAAATATATAATTGAAGAAAAAAAACTAATGGATGATGTAATTTCAAAGTTAGATTTTAATAAATTTATTTCTAATTCTAAACTCAATATGGGAACAGAAGATATAACAATATCATTTGAAAGTAATAATAATACTTTGAGTATTACCTTATCTGCTGAAGACAGGACGGCTACTTTAAAATATAATGATTATTCGTTTACAATAACTGTTTCAGATGAGTTTTATAATTTTATTTATGAGTTATATTCTAGAATTTCTTAGAATGGGAGTTTTTTATGAATATAAAGGAATTAATTGAAAAACATGGAGATTATAACGAAAATTGGTTAATTTTAGAATTTTTAACGGATAAAAAAACTTTTGAATTAAAGATGGATTTAAGATTTTGTGTTGATTCTATATATAATGAATTTTTAGAAATAATTGAAAAAAGAAAACAAAATTATCCATTACAATACATTTTTGGAAGATGGGAGTTTTATGATTTGGAGTTATTTGTTGATGAATCAGCTTTAATTCCAAGATTTGAAACTGAAATTTTGGTTGATGAAATTTTAAAATTGGACTGTAAAAAGGATAAAATTTTAGATATAGGCTGTGGAAGTGGAGCTATAAGCCTTGCACTGGCAAAAAATTTAGAAAAATCTTATATTTATGGTATTGATATAAGTAAAGAAGCTATAATTTTATCAAAAAGAAATAAGGAAAAATTAAATTTACAAAATGTGGTTTTTTTTGAAAGTGATATTTTTTCAAATGTAAGTGAGCAAAATTTTGATATTATAGTCTCAAATCCTCCCTATATTGATGAAGTCGAAATGAAAACTCTAGAAAAAGAATTATCTTTTGAGCCTCAAAATGCCTTATATGGTGGAAAAGACGGATTGTTTTTTTATAGGGAAATAATTAATAACTCTTTGTATTTCTTATCCGAGAAAGGAGTTTTGGCTTTTGAAATTGGATATAATCAAATGGAAATTATTTCTAATTTATTGATTGAAAAAGGTTTTGAGATTTTGCTTCAAAAAAAGGATTTTGCAGGTTTTGATAGAATAATAATAGCTAAGAGGAGATGAAATGAGTTTAATTAGCTTATTTTTAGTGTTTTTATTTATAGGAACATATAATTTTGGCGGAGGATATGCAATGATTCCTCTGATTATATCTATGGTTGTAGATAAATATGCCTGGATTGGAATGTCTGACTTTATAAATTTTGTTACAATTTCTCAAGTTACGCCGGGGCCAATCGCTATAAATCTTGCAACATTTGTTGGATATACAGTTGGTAATGGGGTTTTAGGCTCTATACTTACAACGATGGCAGTTGTTTTACCAAGCTTTGTTTTAATAACTTTAATTGTTTTTTTTATGAAAAAATTTAAAGATAATATACATATAAAAAATTTTTTTGTTGGAATTAGACCAATTGTACTTGGATTAATTGCATCTAGTTGTGTAGCTGTTGTTGATTCTGATTTTTATACAATATATTCAATTATTACTTTTGGAATAATATTTTACCTAACTACTTATAGAAAATTACATCCGATAATTGCAATTTTTTTAACAGGCTTAATCGGAATGTGGATTGTTTAGGAGGCAATTATGTTATTTCAATTATTTAAGACATTTTTGTGGATAAGCACTCTGACTGTTGGTGGTGGAGCAGCTATGATTCCGGTTATAAATAAAGAAATTGTAGAAAAACGGAAATATATGACTCAAGAAGAGTTCTTAGATGCACTTGGTATTGCACAAAGTGTTCCAGGAGTTTTGGGCTGTAATATCAGTATTATCGTAGGGTATAAGATAAAGGGATTAGCAGGAGCTTTAGTTTGCTTATTTTGCTCAATTTTTCCTGCTTTTATATCAATTCTTATAATAGCAATATTTTTTAAAGACATGAGTACAAACCACTATGTAAGTAAATTTTTTGTAGCGGTGAAACCTGCTTTAGTCGCAGTTTTAGCATCAGCAGTTATAATACTTGGGAAAAAGACAAGGTCAAAGGCTGTCCATTATTTAATTAGCCTAATAGTTTTAATTTTAGTCAGTTATTTTAAATTAAGTCCGTTTCTTGTAATATTTTTAGGTGGATTTGGTTATGTTTTGTATTGCAAGTTTTTAGTGGATAGACATTAATAAATATGTTAAAATAATTGTATCTGAATTTGGAGGAAATTATGATTGATGATAGATATAATGAAGAAAAAAATGAAAAAAATTTTTTAAAAATTTTTTGGGATTATGCAAAAGTTGTAATTATTGCACTTTTGATAAGTTTTGGAATAAAAACATTTGTTGTTACAAGTACAGTTGTTGATGGAAGAAGTATGAATCCAACTGTAAATCATGGGGATAGACTTATGGTTAATAAATTGTTTTTTATGAAGAAGAATATAACTCGTGGGGATATTATTGACTTTTATGTTCCTGATGCAAAAAAATACTATTTAAAGAGAGTTATTGCAGTTGAAGGTGATACTGTTGAAATAATTAATGATAGAATTTACTTAAATGGAAAAATGCTGGAAGAGAACTATGTAAGTACAAAAGTTACTTCTCCACATAATGACAATACAAAATGGGAAATACCTAAGGGTTATGTTTTCGTTTTGGGGGATAATAGATCAAATAGTAGAGATAGTAGAGATTTAGGAGTCGTTTCGAGATCTGATATTGTTGGGAAGGTTATATTTAGATATTATCCTTTTAATAATTTGGGAGGGCTAAAATAATTTATGAAAATAGAACAGAAGAATATTAGAAATTTTTCTATAATTGCGCATATAGATCATGGTAAATCTACACTTGCTGACAGATTAATAGAAAAAACAGGAATGATGACTAAAAGAGAAATGGAAGAACAGGTTTTAGATAGTATGGATCTTGAAAGAGAAAGAGGAATTACTATAAAGTTAAAAGCTGTAAAACTTTTCTACAAAGCAAAAGACGGAGAAACTTATGTTTTAAATCTTATTGACACGCCAGGGCATGTAGATTTTACTTATGAAGTATCAAGAAGTCTTGCTGCTTGTGAAGGAGCTATTTTAGTTGTAGATGCAACTCAAGGTGTTGAAGCTCAGACTCTGGGAAATGTATATTTAGCACTAGAACAAGATTTGGAAATTTTACCGGTTATAAATAAAATAGATTTACCATCTGCGAGAATAGATGAAGTAAAAGAAGAAATTGAAGAGATAACAGGATTTGATACGGATGGAATTCCTCTGGTTTCTGCAAAAGAGGGACTCAATATTGAAGATGTACTAGAAGATATTGTAAATAATGTTCCTGCTCCTACTGGAGATGAAAATGCACCACTTAAAGCACTTATTTTTGATTCATATTATGATTCATATAAAGGCGTTGTTTCCTATGTTCGTGTAGTTGAAGGAACTTTAAGAGAGGGAATGACAATTTATATGATGGCAACTAAAGGAAAATTTGAAGTAACCGAAGTTGGTTATACTGCATCAGGAAATGTTCAAACGGGAGAGCTAAAAGCAGGTGATGTAGGATATGTAGTTGCAAGTATAAAGAATGTAAAAGATGCAAGAGTTGGGGATACTATTACAGATTTTGAAAATATGACTGACTCTGCATTACCAGGATATAAAAAGGTTATTCCTATGGTTTATTGTGGAATTTATCCGGCAGAAGGAGAAGATTTTAATAGTGTAAGAGAAGCTTTAGAAAAACTTCAAGTAAATGATGCATCTCTATCTTTTGAACCTGAAAGCTCTGTTGCACTAGGTTTCGGATTTAGATGTGGATTTTTGGGACTTTTGCATATGGAGATTATTCAAGAAAGACTTGATAGAGAATTTGATTTGAACATAATCACAACAGCTCCATCAGTAATCTATAAAGTTGCTAAAAAAACAGGAGAAATCCTTGAAATTCAAAACCCAAGTAATTTACCTAAAGAAACTGAAATAGAATATATGGAAGAGCCGATTGTTGAGGCAAATATTATGACTCCAAAAGACTATGTTGGAACCATTATGGACTTATGTCAAAATAAAAGAGGTGTTTTTGAAAATATGGAATATCTCGATCAACATAGAGTAAGTCTAAGATATATTTTGCCATTGAATGAAGTTATTTATGACTTTTTTGATGCATTAAAATCAAAAACTAAGGGATATGCCTCACTTGATTACGAATTAAAAGGATATCAACGTTCAGATTTAGCTAAATTGGATATTTTAATTAATGGAGATTTAGTTGATGCCTTTTCAATAATAGTTCATCGTGAAAAATCTTACGAGAGAGCGAGAAATATAGTTGAAAGACTTAAAGATGAAATTCCTAGACATCAATTTGCAGTACCTATTCAAGCTTCAATAGGTTCTAAAGTAATCGCCAGAGAAACTGTAAGAGCTTTGAGAAAAGACGTACTTGCAAAATGTTATGGTGGAGATATTTCAAGAAAGAGAAAATTGCTTGAAAAACAAAAAGAAGGTAAGAAGAAAATGCAACAAATTGGTAGCGTAGAAGTACCACAACAAGCCTTCTTAGCTGTATTAAAATATGATGAAAAATAGATTAAAAGCCTATTGTATGATAGGCTTTTTGCTTAATAGGAGAAAAAATGAAAAAATTAGGATTATATATTCACATTCCTTTTTGTGATAAAATATGTAATTATTGCGACTTTACTGCATTTCAAGGTGCAAATTCTAAAATTGAAGAATATGTTGAGGCTCTGAATAAGGAAATAGAGTTAAAAGGAAATAAAGACTTTTTAATTGATTCTATTTTTATTGGAGGTGGAACTCCAAGCTTTATTGACGGAGAATATATTTTTAAAATTTTAGAAAAAGTAAGAGAGAATTTTACAGTTCTGGATAATATTGAAATATCCATTGAAACAAATCCGAAAACTTTTGATAAAAAAAAATTAGAATACTATAAAAAAGCAAAAATAAACAGAGTATCAATAGGAGTTCAAAGTTTTAATGATAAAATTTTAAAAGAACTTGGAAGAAATCACAATTCAAAAGAAGCCTTGGAGAGCATTGAATTGGTAAAAAAAATTGGCTTTGATATAAATTTAGATTTAATTTTTGGCTATCAAAGTCAAACAATAGAGGATATTTTGTATGACTTGGAAATGGTAAAAAATATAAATCCTGATCATATCTCTTATTACGGTTTGATTATTGAAGAAAAGACGAAATTTAAGGCATTACAAAATGCAGGAAAATTGGATTTTTTAGATGAAGAAACTGAAAGAAAAATGTATCATCTAATCGTAGAAAAATTAGAAGAAATGGGAATGAATCAATATGAAGTTTCAAATTTTGCTAAAGTCGGGAAAGAATCTGTTCATAATAAAAAGTATTGGAATTGTAAAGAGTATTTAGGACTTGGGATTTCTGCTCATTCCTGTTTAAACGATGAAAGATTTTCTAATACAGTTAATCTTTCAAAATACATAAAAGAATTATATAATGGAAATATTCCTGTAGATTTTAGAGAAAAATTGGATATGCCTACAAAAAAATTTGAATATATCATAATGAATATGCGTTTAAAAGAGGGGTTTTTAATTTCAGATTATAATAGACTTTTTGAGTCTGACTTTTTAGAAGAGAATAAAAAAGCTGTAAAAATAGGATTAGAAAATAATGTAGTCGAAATTAAAGATGATAGAATATATTTTACAAAAAGAGGTTTTGACATAATGGATAGCTTTTTTGTAAATTGTAATTTAAAGGAAACAAGGTGATAAAATGGTATTACTTAGAAAAAAATTAGAAAATATCAATTTAAAATATGAAAAAATACTAAGAATTATTAATACCATATTTAATATTTTATGGGTTTTGGTATATTCAATTTATTTTATAATTTCATTTTACTTATTGGATTTTCAATTATCCTATGTTTTTGATTTTTTACAAATTTTATTAGGATTTATTTTTATATTTAACAGTATGAATATGATTTATTTTATGTTAATTAGATATACTAAATTTAAACTTAGTTTTATAAATCCATTAAATATATTAGTAAAAATTTTAGCTTTTTTAAATATGAATTTACTATTATATATTTCTATTTTTAAATCTGAGTTTTTATTTTACAATCACTTTTTAACTTTATTTAATTATTCATATATTATATTTTTAAGTTTTGAGTTATTCTTTATCTTATATAATATTAATGATGTAAAATTTAAAATTAAGGATAATGAATTTCCAAAAAATAATGATGTAAATAAATGGTTTGACAACGAATATTTCGGTTATAGTTTACAACTTAAAGAGTTTCTTAATAGAGATGTAAAAGACTATATTAAGACGAATCACGATAATTTAAAATTTTTAGAAGAATTTATTTTTAGTAAATTTCCAACTGAAAATGATTTGATAAGAGAGAAATTTTTACTTGAAAAAAATAAAAATATTGATATAAATTCATTTGAGTTGATTTCAAAAGCTATAAATAAAGGCGTAACTATAGCAATAGCATTTATAATAAAAACAGGCTTAATATCTACAATTATCATTTCATCATTTATTTCTGCAGTTTTTGCAACTATAAGATTAATTTTGACATCAATAGCAGTTAAAATTTCTCTATTTATAGGAAAAAACAATATTACAAAAGCAGAAGATTTGAAAACATATCTAAAGGTAGGATTTTTAGTTTTTTTAATTATGATTTTAATATTGGCTTTGGATAATTTAAATCTTATTATTAAAAATTCAATAAAAAATAAAAAGAATAGAAAATATAAAGAAAACTATTTAAAGCTAGTAAGATATATATGTGATAATTATGATTGTTTAAAAAATAGAGGTAAATAATATGAAAGCTGTACTTTTTGATATGGATGGAGTCCTTATAGATTCAGAAATGTTTTATATGAAGGGAACTTATGATTGGATTTCTAAAAGGGGTTTTAAAGGAAAACTCGAAGATACTTTTAGACTTATCGGTACGAATATGGAAGGAACATATAATTTGCTGTATGAAATGCTCAATAAAAAATATACAATTTCTGAGATAGAAGAAGAAAATAGAAAGTATTTTTTAGAACATCCTATTGACTATAAAGCAATTCTAAAGCCTTATGTAAAAGAAATTTTAGTATTTTTAAAAGAACATAAAATAAAAACTGCTGTTTGCTCATCAAGTCCTAAAAAGACAATTGAAAAGGCACTAAAAGATTGTGAAATTTTAGAATACTTTGGCTTCATAGTGAGTTCGGATGAAGTCAAGAAAAGCAAACCAAATCCGGATGTCTATCTAAAAGCCTGTGAATTTTTAAAAGTTTCTAAGGAAGATGCTTTTGTAATAGAGGACTCAACAAGGGGAATAGAAGCTGGGAAAAATGCAAATATAAAAGTGATAGCAATAGAAGATAAATTCTTCGGACAAGATCAAACAAAAGCAGATTATATATTTGAAAACTTAGGCGAAGTTTTGGAGTTTTTAAAAGGAGAAATTAATAAATTATAAAATAGGGTTAGATATTATTCTAGCCCTATTTTTATGATAAATAAATTGAAATATGATATAATGATACTATATAAAAATAGGAGGACTATACAGTGGAAATATTTAGAAAATGTAGAAAAATAGTTCATTTTACTTATAATCTTTTAAGCTTTACTTTGCTTTTAGTTTTTTTAGGTATGTATTATATTACTTTTGTAAAAAATCAGGACTTTATTCTAATTTATTTGTTAATTATATTTTTTATCTTAATTTCTTTTAGTTTCTTATTACCATCTAGTTATTTTAGTTCTAGATTTAAAGATTTAGATTTTAAATATCATAAAATATATATTATTTTGTTTTGTGGACAACTAATTGAAATTTTATCATACATTGTTCTTTTTATTGAATATTTTTGGGATTGTATAAATGATAATTTAATATATTATATTATTTTAGGAATTATATTATTTAGGATAATTCAAATATTATTTCTCTATTATATTAAAAATAAGGAGTCTAAATTTTCGTTAAATAAGTGGTTTAGTGGCGATTATGAGGGTTATGGTTTTTATTTAAATCAAGAATTAAATAGTATAATATCTAAAGACAAGTTATATCAGAATCATTATACTTTAAGAAATATAGAAAAAAGAATATTAAACAAGTTTAAAACTAATGAAAATTTAATTAGGGAAAAATTTTTAATTTCAAAAAAAGTATATTTTTTTGAAAAAATAAAGTTAATAAGTATTGCTTCTGTATTAATAGGGAATGTGATTACCATATTATCCATAGTAGTAACTTTAATTATAGCAACGTATAAGGAGAATACTATTAAATTTTTGGAAGATAAATTTAAATATTTTATTACTAGTGAATATACGCTATTATTATTTATGATTGCAATATATATAATTTTTATAAATTATATAAATTATACATATTATAAAACAAAAAAAATATATTTAAAGATACTTGATTATGTAATTGAAAATTATGATGTTTTATCTGAAAAACATAATATAAAACAATTATGTTTACAAGATGAATTCTATAATAAATACTATTTAACTACTATTATTATAGAATATAGTAATAAATTAATTCAACAGGAAGAATTAAAAGATACAATAAAATTTTTAGAAGAAAATGGAATCCAAATAATATTTTGTTCGAATGAAATTGAAAGAAATGATATAGAAAAGTGTTTAAGAAATTGTAATTTATTCAGTTATGATTATACTATTCTAGATAAAAAAGAGATTGAGAAAATAAAAATAGAAAAGAATATGAAAGATATAGGAGTTGATAATGAATTTTATCAAATATTATCTGAAAAATTAGGAATTTCTTCAAATGAAAAATTTATAATAAGTGAAAGTGAAGAAGAAATCAAATTAGAGTTTGTTGATTTTGAAGATAAATATTTTTCCGATTTAAAAGAAGTGTTAGAATTTTTAGAATCAAAAATGGAGTAAAAGTTTAATAAGAATTCCTTATGAATAATAAATATCCATTAATAAAATCAACTCTACTTTCTTGCTTGAATGGATTTTTAACAGAAAATGGTGGAAATTATACGGGAGATGTATTTTTTAGAGGAGAAAATATTAAAAACATCAAACCGATTGAGTTAAAAAGAAAGATTTCTACACTTTTTCAAGATTCTAAACCTTTTGACTTTTCAATAGAAAAAAATATTACCTATGCAATGGAATTTTATGAGGGAAAAGTTAAAAATAAAAAAGAGAAAGTTAAAAATTTATTGGAAAGTGTAAATTTATATGATGAGGTAAAAGACAATTTAAGCCTTTCTCCTTCAAAATTATCAGGTGGGCAAAGACAAAGACTTTGTATTGCAAGGATGCTTACAACTTGCCCTGAAGTTTTGATTTTTGATGAACCTTGTTCTTCTTTGGATGAAAAAAATTCCATAATAATTGAATCTCTAATAAAAGAACTTTCAAAAAAATATACTATAATAATTTCAACTCATAATGAAAAACAAGCAAATAGACTTGCAGATAGAATAATTAGAATAGAAAATAAAAAATTGGTTTAAAAAATTAGAAATAAAAAAGTTAAAATTTTACTTTATTTGGGTATAATATGCAAGCAAGATTTTTAGTTCAGAAATTTATAAAACTTAAGTATTTTTATATTTAAGTTTTTTTCATTGGTACATATTATACGGAGGAAGTTTATGGTAAAAACATTGAGTAAGAGTATAAGAGAATATAAAAAAGACTCGATTATGTCTGTTGTTTATATTATCTTTGAGGTTATTATGGAATGTATAATTCCTTTTATTCTTGCAAATTTGGTAAATGGAATAAGATCAAATATTCCAATTGAAGATTTGTTTAAACAGGGTTTAATTCTTGTAGTAATGGCAATGTTATCTTTAGCTTTTGGAATTTTGGCAGGTAAAAAAAGTGCAGTTGCATCTGCAGGTTTCGCTAGAAATTTAAGAAAAGATATTTTTGAAAAAGTTCAAGGATTTTCTTTTGAAAATATAGATTCTTTTTCTAATTCGTCATTGCTTACAAGACTTACAACTGATGTTACAAATGTTCAAAATGCATATATGATGACAATAAGAATGGCAATCAGAAGTCCATTTATGTTTGTTTTCTCTTTTGTTATGTCATTTATTATGGGTGGAAAACTTGCATTTATTTTTGTTATAGTTGTTCCAATACTTTTAATTGGACTTGCATTTATTATTATAAAAGCCATGAAAATTTTCAAACAAATATTTTATAAATATGATGATATGAATAATACTATTCAAGAAAATATAAAGGCTATAAGACTTGTAAAATCACTAGTTCGTGAAGATTTTGAAATTAAGAAATTTGATAAAGTTGCAACTGAAGTAAAAGATAATTTTACTTTTGCAGAAAAAATAATATCATTGTATGCACCTTTAATGCAATTTTGTTTGTATGTAGATACTGTTTTGATTTTGTTTTTAGGTTCCTATGTTATAGTAGCTGGAATTAATCCAAGTTTTAATGTTGGGCAAATGTCTGCACTTATGACTTACAGTTTTATGATTTTGAGCAGTCTAATGATGTTTTCAATGGTTCTTGTTATGTTAACAATGGCAATGGAATCTTCAAAGAGAATCTCAGAAGTTTTAAATACAGAATCAACTATAACAGACGAAAAATCACTACATAAAGTATTAAATAGTGGAGAAATTGAATTTAAAAATGTCGTTTTTAGATATTCAGAGGACGCAAAAGAAAATGTAATTAATGATGTTTCATTTAAAATTCCTTCTGGAAGTACAGTTGGAATAATAGGAGCTACCGGTTCTGGAAAGAGTACATTAGTTCAATTAATTCCAAGACTTTACAATATAAATTCTGGAGAAATTTTAATTGACAATATTAATATCGAAAATATTGACATTGAATTATTAAGAGAAGAAGTAGGTATGGTTCTTCAAAAAAATACTTTATTCTCCGGAACAATTCGAGAAAATTTAAAATGGGGAAACGAAAATGCAACTGATGAAGATCTTGATTTAGTTTGTAATATTGCTCAAGCAAGTGAAATTTTAAATAAAATGCCTAATGGATACGATGAGTATATTGAACAAGGTGGAGCAAATCTATCAGGTGGTCAAAAACAAAGACTTTGTATTGCAAGAGCATTACTTAAGAAACCAAAAATTTTAATTTTTGACGACTCCACTTCAGCTGTTGATACAAAAACAGATGAATTGATAAGAAGAGGTTTACAATCCTATATGCCTGAAACTACAAAAATTATAATCGCTCAAAGAATATTATCCGTACAAAATGCAGATATAATTTTGGTAATTGAAAAGGGCAAAGTAGTTGCTAGTGGAAATCATGAAACTCTAGTAAGACAAGAGGGATTATATCGTGATTTATATTCAACACAAGGAGGAGTTGTAGATGAAAAATAGTAAAAAATCAATTTTATTCAGAGTAATAAAAGAAGTATTTACAGCTTATCCTGTACTGTTTCCATTAGTTTTAGTTGGTATTGTTTTTACTGCCGGGGTTAGCTCAATTCCAAGTTTATTTATTCAAAAAATTGTAAGTTTACTTGAAGCTAGAGATCCTTCAGTTTCATGGTCTGTTTTTTCAAAAGAAATGATTACTTTAATCTTGATATTAATTGGAGTAGATATACTTTCTTTGATACTAACAGCCGTATATAATCTTGCAATGGCAACTATAACACAAGGAACTCTTTATCATATGCGAAAAAAGATGTTTGTAAAAATGCAAACTCTTCCTTTAAAGTATTTTGATACTGAAGGTCATGGCGATATAATGAGTTATTATACAAATGATGTTGACGCCTTAAGACAGATGATTTCTCAAAGTTTACCGAATGTCTTGGCATCATTAGTTGTTGTTGTAACAGTTTTTGGCATAATGTTATATTTTAGTTTCTGGATGACACTTACCGTTCTACTAGGTGTTGTAGCCATGTATTTTGTAACAAAATATGTTGGTAAACATTCAAGAAAATACTTCATTGAGCAACAAAAATCATTAGGTAAAACTGAAGGTTACTTAGAAGAAATGATTTATGGACAAAAAGTTGTAAAAGTTTTTAATTATGAAGATGAGTCAATGAAAAAATTTAATGAAGTAAATGATAAATTATTTGATGATTCTCAAAAAGCAAACTCTTATGCTAATATACTTGGACCAATTTTAAATAATATAGGAAATATTCTATATGTTGTCGTAGCCATAGTAGGAGGACTTTTAATTTATTTTAATGTATATAATTTAAGTTTTTCAGGAATGGCAATTAGTATAAGTATAGTAGTTCCATTTTTAAATATGACAAAGCAATTTTCAGGAAATATCAACCAAGTTTCAATGCAATTAAATTCAATTATTATGGGTTTAGCGGGTGTTGAAAGAGTTTTTGCTCTAATTGACCAAGAGCCTGAAGTAGATGAGGGTAAAGTTGAAATAGAACAAGAAAATGACAAATATGAATTTGTAAAAGAAAATGGAGAAAAAGTAGAAGTTCTAGGAAATATTGATATAAAAAATATTGTTTTTGGATATAATAAGGAAAAAACAGTTTTAAAAAATATAAATATTACTGCAAAACAAGGAGAAAAGATTGCACTTGTAGGGGCAACTGGAAGTGGTAAAACTACAATTGCCAACCTTATAAACAGATTTTATGATGTAAATAGTGGAGAAATTTTATTTGACGGAATAAATGTAAATTCAATAAAAAAAGCTGACCTTAGAAAAAATGTAGGTGTTGTTTTACAAGAAACAAATCTATTTACTGGAACAGTTTTAGAAAATCTTAGATACGGACATTTAGAAGCTACAAGAGAAGAATGTATCGAGGCTTGTAAAAAAACAGGTGCTCACGAATTTATAATAAAACTTCCAGAACAATATGATACAGTATTAAGAAGTGGTGGAGAAAATTTATCTCAAGGTCAAAGACAGTTGCTTGGAATTTCAAGAGCATTACTTGAAAATAAACCTGTTCTTATTTTAGATGAAGCTACTTCTTCAATAGATACAAAAACAGAAAATGTTGTTCAAAAAGCTATGTATGTCTTAATGGAAGGTAGAACTGTATTTATAATTGCTCATAGACTTTCTACAATTTCAAACTCTGATAGAATAATTGTTCTGGATAATGGAGAAATTTTAGAAATGGGAACTCACGATGAGTTGATTGAAAAACAAGGAAGATACTATCAATTATATACAGGAAAATTTGAATTGGATTAATGAGATTAAAAATCAAAGTCTGTAATTTGACTTTGATTTTTTTATGTTATATAATGGTATTATACATTACCAATATAGAGTGTAGAAATTTTATACTTTGTATTCTGCAAAACATATAATAAATAATTCAAAGATGGAATTGATATTTATGAAAAAGAATAATTTAAGTTTAGATTTTAGTTTAGAAAATAGATTATATCATAATACTTTTAAAAAAATTATTAAGATTATATTAATATATTTAATTTTTAAGCTGATATTAGCTGTATTTTTTATGTATAATGTATATATATTTAAACAAGAATTTTTATATGGTAAAAAATTAGTATTTGAAGTTGATGGAATTGTATATAAGATAGATACTATTGAAGAAAAAAAAGAAATTATTGACCTGATAACTGATTTTTCTAATAAAAGTGAAAGAATTTATTTTGCACCTTATAAATGCTTACCTAGAGTAGAAATTTCTACAGATAGTTATTATGTAAATGCTTATGAATGCTATGATTATTATTTTAGTTTTAGTGGATTTAGGTTAATTAATTATTCTGTTGGAGGAAGGTATTTAAAAGAAGAGTCTTTAAATAAGTTGTTTGAAAAATATGGAAAAAAGGAGTTTCATACTTTTGAGGGTGAGTTTTCAAATATTTCTGATGTTTATAAACAAATAAGAGAAAATTATAGAAGTTTTGATGTCAATTCATATATAGAAGATAAAGAGGATATTGACGGAAAAACAATTTACCATCTATATAAAAAATATAAAGGTGCAAAATTATTAGATGGTTACGAAATAGTCGTTAAAGATAATAGATTTAAAGTTACAAAAGTTGAGAATAAAAAATTTGATATAAAAGTTGATGATGCTCTTTCAAAATTTGGAATAGATAGATATTTAAAATATAGAGAAGATAAAACCGGAGAAAAATTGAAGGTAATTAAAACTGAATTTATTCATCAAGATGGTAAATTTTATAATCGTTATGAAATAGAAGTTATTTTTGATGTGAAGAAATCTATAATTTTTTTATATGAAGAAAAATATGTAGAAAAATAATTTTGTAAAGATAAAAAAATTTAAAGGAGACAAATTATGAAAAATAAACCTTTTAAGTTGGTATTAATACTATTTTTGTTTTTAGTTTCAATACTTGCTTATAATCATTTTAAAGTTGAAGTGGATGAAGAAATTTCAAAAACAGAATCTGTAATATTAGAAAAAGAAAAGACTATTAAAGAATATGTCGATAATGCCAATAAAGATGTAAAAGATAAAAAAATGGTAGTTGTTTCTCACAAAAAAGTTAAGGACAAAAATGGAGAGAAATATACTAGATATAATATGCAAATTGAAAATGCTAGCGGAACAAAATCAAAAATATTTTCAGTTTATAGAAAAGAATAGTTTACAAAGAGTTACTTAAGTGGTAACTCTTTTTTGTTATATAAAAATATGATAAAATAATCATATCAGATTGAAAGAGGTAATTATTGTGGCAGTTGGATTTATAACAGGAAGATTTGGAGGGGATAGGACTGATAAAATATTAGATCTTTGTTTTGAATAAACTAAAAGAGAAGATAAAAAGCCTATTTATATTTTAGTTCTGGAAAAATTTACATATGAAATGGAAAAAAGTATTAAGGAGAATTAAATGATAAGATATATTTTTAAAAATAGATTTAGATTGATAATTTTGTTTTTATTTTATTTGTCATCAGCTATTAGTGGTATTTTATTATCATTTTGCATGGGAAATTTTGTTAATAGTGCTATGAACTTTAACATATATGATTTGTTTAAATATGGAATTTTTTGTATTATCGTATTGTTATTTATATGTATTATCGACGTTTTTGAATGTCGTGTTAGAAATAAATATTTAGAACATATTATTATATGTTTAAAAAGAGATATATATGATAGCATATTTAATGCTAATAATGAAAATCTACTCAAATATTCATCTTCAAAATATATAAATTTAATTTTAAATGAACTAAACATATTGAGAAGTGATTATTTTGAAAATATAGTTCTCATTTTAGGATATTTAATAAAAATATTATTAGGTTCTATAGTATTATTATTTTATAATTATAAATTATTTATAATTATGTCTTTGATTTCTGTTATTCATATACTTGTTGTACCTATTTTTAAAAAAAGAGTAGGAATTAGAAAAAAACAATATGTTGATAATTCACAAAAGCAAGTCCTATTTTGTTCAGAAGTAATCAAAGGATTAGATGGAATTAGAATAAATTTATCAGAATATAAATTTTTTAATAACATTATGAAAATAGAAGAGGATTTTGAACATTCTAGATATTGTACAATCAATAATGATCAGAGTATTATTGCTATTATAAAATTTTTAGGAATGAGTACACAAATATTTTGTATGTTAGTAGCAGCTTTTTTTGTAGCTATAGGAGAAATATCAGTTGGTGGTATTGTGATGAGTACTCAAATTTTAAATTATATATTTCCATCTTTGAATTTATTACATTCTAAAGTTATAATTATTAAAGGTGTAAAGTATATATTTAAAGATATAAATAATATATTAAATTTTAATTCAAAAGATGTAAAACTAAAAAATATTCCATTTAGTACTATAAAATTCGAAAATGTAAGTGTAGAAATGAATAAAAGAATATTAAAGAGTTTTAATGTAGAAATGAACAAAGGAGAAAAAATTGCAATTGTTGGAGAAAGTGGTAGTGGAAAAAGTACATTGTGTAAAATTTTGATGCAATTAATCAATTACAATGGTCATATACTTATTGATGAGATAGAATTAAAGGATATATCTTATAATGAAGTGTATAAAAATATTGCATATACGCCTCAAAAACCATTTATATATACTTCAACTTTAGAAGAAAATATCTCTATGTTTCAAGAATATGATGAAAAGTATATGGAATATCTAATAAAAACTTTAAATTTAACATCTCTTTCTAAAAAAATAATTAATAATGATAATGTATCTGGTGGAGAGGCAAGTAGAATTGCTATTGCACGTACATTAATAAGAAAATTTAACGTTGTTATTTATGATGAACCAACTTCTGCTGTTGACCCTATTAATTCCAAGATGATAAACGACTTAATTTTTAGTATTGAAAATAAAATAGTAATTGTTATAACTCATAATTGGGATAAAAATTATTTGGATAAGTTTGATAAAATTATTAAAATTTAACTATTAGTCTGCTATAAATTAAGAATTATGAAGTTTCTACTTAGACAAATCATTAATTATGAATTAAAAAATAGAGTTATTCAATGCATTGCACATAAAATCTAGGATATAAGAAAAGTGAGCAATACATCTGGCTAACTCTTTTTTGTTATATCAAAATATGATAAAATAATCATATCAGATTGAAAGAGGTAATTATTGTGGCAGTTGGATTTATAACAGGAAGATTTGGAGCAGATAGGACTGATAAGATTTTAGAGCTTTGTTTTGAAGAGGCTAAAAGAGAAGATAAAAAGCCTATTTATATTTTAGTTCCGGAAAAATTTACATATGAAATGGAAAAAAGATTAAGTGAAAAGCTTGAAGATGAAAAAAATATTGATCCTAATTTTAGAATTAGAGTTGTAAGTTTTTCAACTTTAAGTAAAATTGTTTTTACCAATGTCGGTGGACTTAAGGAGAGAAGACTTACGACAAGTGCTAGAAGTCTTTTAACTTTTAAGGCTATGGACATGGTTTCAAAAGATTTGATTACTTTTAAATCTGACGATTTTAAAATGGGTTTTGTAAACAATATTATGGATATGATAATAGAGTTTAAGCAAAATGATTTTTCGGTTACGGATGTTTTTTCGCTTAAAGAAAATGTTAAAAATGAGTCTTTGAAATTTAAAATGCAAGATTTATATAATATTTATAAATCTTATGAAAATTTGATTGATAAAAAATACTCTGATACTGAAGATACTTTAAATATTTTTGCTGAAAAACTTGATGATTTTGAAAGTATTAAAGGAGCAACTATTTTCGTTGACGAATATATGGACTTTACTCCCGCTCAATACTTGGTAATTGAAAAGTTAATCTATTTTTCAAAAAATATTTATTTTTCTCTTTTAACTGATTTTAAAAATTTACATTCAAAAATGAATATGTTTTTAAGAAGTAACTCAACAATTTTAAATATTAAAAATATTTGCGAAAAGTATAATATTCCATTGTTTGAAAATATTTCACTTTCAAATGAAAGTTATTATAATTCGGAAGATTTATCTTTTTTAGAAAAAAATATCGGTACTTTTTCTCCAAAACCATATTCTAAAGATTCTGAAAATATTAGAATTTTAAAATTTAAAAATATATATGATGAAGTTTCTTTTGTTGCAGAAGAAATTTCTAAATTAGTTAAAACTAAAGGCTATAGATACAATGATATAACTCTATGTATGAGAAGTTTGGATGAATATTCTTATATAATAGAAAGAGTTTTTGACGATTACAATATAGATTATTTCTTGGACGAAAAGATTTCAATTATGGAAAATCCAATTATTATTCTAATTTTATCCATTTTGGATATGAAGGATAAAAATTATTCCTATGATTCTGTTTTTAGATATTTGAAGAGCGGACTTACAGGAGTTTCTAATGAGGATATTTTCCTTTTGGAAAATTATGTAATTGCAAATGGTATAAAAGGTAATCGCTGGTTTGACGAATCTTGGAACAAGTCCATCGTTCATAGTGTTGAGGAAGAAAGTGATGATGAAAAACTTGTAAAGATAAATGAGATAAAAAATATGGTGATAACTCCGATAAAAAATTTACATGCTAAGTTAAAAGGTAGAAATACCGTAAAGGATATTTGTAAATATTTATATGAGTTCACTTTGAAAATTGGACTTTTTGATAGAATTAATGAACTTGTAACTAATTTTCAAAATGAAGGAAATTTATATAAGGCGAAAGAGTATTCTCAAGTTTGGGGAAGTTTTACAGCAGTTTTGGATGAAATGGTTGAATTTATGGGAGAGGAGAAGATTGCCTACTCAAAATTTATAAATTTAATTAAAACTGAACTGGAAAATATTGAGCTTGGAATTGTTCCTCCTTCAAAGGATGAAGTCTTTATTACAACTGTTGACAGAATGAAAAAACCTTCTACAAAAATAGCTTTTGTATTGGGAGTTAATGACGGGAACTTCCCAAAAAATATAGTGGATAATGACTTAATTAGCGAAAATGAAAAAGAAAGTTTAAAAACTTTGGGCTTTAATTTTTCCAATAATAATTTACTAAAAACTACGGATGAACAATTTTTAAGTTATAAAACTTTCAGCATTGCTAAAGAAAAATTGTATATAACTTTTCCTGTTTCCGATTTGGAGGGAAAGAGTCTTTTAGTTTCAAGATTTGTGAAAAAAATTAAATTCATTTTTGGAAATTTAGAAGTTGAAAGTATAGATTATAGAAAAGATTTTTCTATTATGGATATTTTTGAAACTTTTTCTAAAGAGAGATTATATCAAATTTTAGTTTCCAATATTGAGGCTTTAAATTCAAATAAATTGAGCGAAAATGATAAATTCAATTTTAGAGAAATAATTGATTTCTTGATTGAGGATGAAGATTATAAATATAAAATTGAAATTTTAAAGGATAAATTAAATTACAAGAAAGAAACTGAAAATATTAAAGATTATACTTCATTTCTTTATGAAAGTGGAAATGTAAGCATTTCAAAACTTGAAAACTTTATGCGTTGTCCTTTTTCATATTTTATAAACTATGGACTTAGAGCAAAGGAAAGAGAAGTGTATGATTTTTCTCCTGCAGATTATGGAACTTATTGCCATAAGATTTTTGACGACTTTTTTAAGGGAATTTTTGAAAATAATATTGATTGGAATATAATTGATAGAGAATTTATCCAAAGGGAAGTCGAAAAATTAACAGCAAAAATGGCTGAAAAGTCTAATTTTATTCTTGAAAGCTCTCCAAAATATAAATATTTTTCAACTATTACACACAAAAATATTGTTGAAAGCATAGAAATTATGGCTGAACAAGTAAGACGTGGAAACTTTGTTCCAACAGGTTTTGAAACAGAATTTGGAGATGAGTCAATAAAACCTATTACTTATACTTTAAAGAATGGAAAAGAGATTAAATTAGTCGGTAAGATTGACAGAATTGATGTTTTTAAAGGAGAAAATTTTGACTTTTTAAGAATTATTGATTATAAATCTTCAAAAAGAGATATTGATTTAAATCAAGTTTATGCAGGGCTTCAGCTACAACTTTTTGTCTATATGAATGCAATTTTATCTTCCAATAAAGAAAGATATAAACCTGCAGGACTATTTTATAGTGATTTTACAACAAATTTTGTCGGATTTGAAACTTATTCGAAAATGCTTGATATGAACGACGAAAGTTATCATAGTGAAAAACTTAAGAAAAATAAACTTACCGGTTTTGTTATAAAGGATATGGAACTTTTGAAGAATTTAGATAGGACTTTGGATGCGGATAATTTGAATTCTGAAATACTACCTATTAAATTAAAATCAAAAGGACAAGAAATTGGGGCAAGTACATTGGGCTTAACTACTGATGAATTTGATATTGTAAATGAATTTGTTTTAAATAAGACTAAGGATATTTGCGAAGAAATTTATTCAGGAAATATTGATATAAGGCCTTTCAGATATAAGAATAAAAAGCCTTGTGATTATTGTAAATATAAATCCATTTGCAGATTTGATATTAAGCATAATAAATATAATAATATTAAGAACTTATTGACTAAAGATAAACCAAATGAGGTTTTTGAAAAAATGAATTCGGAAAATAAAGAGAAAAGAGGTGAGAAATAGTGAGTGAAGTAAAGTGGACTAAAGAGCAAAGACAGGTAATTGAAAGTAGAAATACAAATTTAATTGTGTCTGCGGCGGCTGGTTCCGGAAAAACAGCTGTACTTATCGAAAGAATTATAGAGCTTGTGTTAGATGAAAAAAATCCAATTGATATCAACAAATTACTTGTTGTAACATTTACAAAATTGGCTGCATCTGAAATGAGAGAAAGAGTAAGTAAGGCCATTGAAAAAAAACTTGAAGAAAATCCGGAAAATGAACATCTTCAAAAACAATTACTGCTCCTTAGCGGTGCTGACATCACAACTATTGACTCTTTTTGTAAAGATGTTTTGATTTCTTATGCTCATTTGGTAAATTTAGATAGCAATATAAAAGTTATAGATCCTAGCGAAAATGAAGTTTTAGCCAAAGAAGTTATGGAAGAATTATTTGAAGAGCTTTATGAAAATAATGATGAGAGCTTTTTGAGATTAGTTGATTGGTATGCCAAGAAAAATACGGATGAAGGACTTTTACAACTTTTACTGAATGTAAATAATTTTGTGAATTCTCATCCTTTTCCAAAAATTTGGCTAAATGAAAAGGCAGAATTTTTTAATACGAGTACTAAGGATGATGATTTTTATTTAGAAAATTACATCTTGGATATTGCAAAAGATGTAGATATGGATTTAGAATTTTTTGAACTTAGTATTAAAAATAATTTGAAAAAAATAGAAAATTATCCTGAACTTGAAAAATATATAGATATTTATAATACTTTGTTGGATGCTTTATCTGTTGTAAAGGAAAGTTTAAAAGACTTTTTGAAGGATAATACAAAATTTGATGAGCTTAAAAAATCATCTTATGAATTTTTAAATTCAAACTTTGGAAGTTTTAGAATTTCAAAATGTGATGAAGAAGTAAAAGAAATATATAATAAAGTTAAAAAAGAATTGGATAGTATAAAGTCGGAAATTTCAGAATCACTTGGAGCTTTAAATTTAGATTTAGAAAATATAAAAAAAGAAAGTGATTTAATCTATCCTTATGTTCGTTCAATTTCCGATGTTGTAATTAAATTTAAGGAAAAGTTTTGGGAGAGAAAGCAAAAATTTAATTATGTAGATTTTGCCGATATTGAACATTTGGCATTAGAGATACTTGTAGATATTGATGAAGATGGAAATATTAAACCGTCAAAAACTGCTTTGGAATATCAAGAAAAATATGCTGAAGTTTTTATTGACGAATATCAAGACAGCAACCTAGTTCAAGAAATTCTTTTATCAGCAGTTGCAAAAGAAAATAACAGATTTATGGTTGGAGATGTTAAACAGAGTATTTATAGATTTAGACAGGCAGATCCGAGTATTTTTATGGAAAAATATGAAAATTATTACAGAGTAGAGGACGATGTTGACAGTTTTAATAAAAAAATAATGCTCTATGCGAATTTTAGAAGTAGAAAAGAAATCCTTGAGGGAACGAATCTAGTTTTTTCAAAAATAATGAAAAAAGAAACGGGAGAACTTGATTATACTATTGACGAAAGATTAAATCCTATGGCAAGTTTTAAAGAAATTGATGAAAATGTCGGGGGTGCGGTTGAAATTCTTTTAGTCGATGAAAAATCTGATGATGAGGACGAAGATGAGATAATTTTAACTGATGAATATTCAGAAGATTTTGAAGAGATGAAATCTTTTAAACTTGAATGTATAAAAATTGCAAATACAATTTACAATATGATGAACAATATAGAAAATCCTTTTAAGGTTTATGATAAAAATTTGGATGATTATAGGAAAGTTGATTACAAAGATATTGTTATTTTGATGCGTTCTCCAAGCAGTAATACAAAAATTTTAGAAGAAGTGTTTTTAGAATATAATATTCCGATTTATGCAGAGAGTACGGGTGGATATTTTGATACTTTTGAAGTTGATACAATAATTAATTTACTTAAAATTATAGATAATCCTATGCAGGATATTCCTTTAATTTCTGTAATGTATTCTCCAATTTATAATTTTACATCAACAGAATTAAGCCAAATAAGACTTGTAGATAGGGAACTAAAATTTTATGAGCTCTTAATAAAAATTTTAGAAGATAAAGACATCGAAATTAGAGTGAGTTTAAAGGAAAAAATTACAAAATTTATTTCCGATTTAAAATTATTTATAGAAAAAAAATCTTTAGTTTCTGCTGATGAATTAATATGGTTTTTATATAAATATACAGGATACTATAATTATGTCGGACTTTTGGATATGGGAGAACAGAGAAAAACTAATCTGATGTTACTTTTCGAAAAGGCGAAAAATTATGAAAAAAATTCTTATAAGGGATTATTCAATTTTGTAAATTATATTCAAAAAATCAGTTTAAAAAGTGATATTTCTGAGGCAAAATTAATTTCTGAAGATGCTAATGTAGTTAAAATTATAAGCATTCATAAGAGCAAAGGCTTGGAATTTCCTATCGTATTTCTTGCAAATATGAATAAGAAATTTAATTTCAGAGCTGATGACAGCAATTTGGTTTTACATCAAAAACTTGGTTTTGGTGCAGTTGTTTATGATATGGATAAAAAAACTTCTTTTAACAGCATTATGAAGAAAAAAATTGAAAAATTTAAAAAGAATGAACAAATTGCTGAAGAAATGAGACTTCTTTATGTTGCAATGACAAGAGCAAAGGAAAAACTTATAATAACCGGAAGAGTAAAAGATTATGAGAATTTAAGAGAAGAAATAAGCTCCGGAATTGATGAAATAGGCAATATAAGTAATTATAAAATTCTAAAAATAAATAATTATCTTGATTGGATATTAAGCTCTATTGATAATCTTAGTGTTTATGGAAAGAGTTTGAATTGTCTGGGAAGAGAAGAAAACTTTTTGGGAAATGAAGACTTGAAATTTCAATTAAATGTAAATACTAAAACAGAGGAATTTATAGAATATCAAAGAATTAAAGAAGAAATTAAAACCAATGAAATAATTTCTGAAGAAGATGATATTGAAGTTAAACAAGAAATGCGAACTGTTAAAGAATTCTTAGAAGATAGATTTAACAAAGAATATGTTTATAAAAATGTTTTAAACAAGCCTTCAAGTATTACTGTTTCTGAAATTAAAAAGATGATTCAGGAAGAAGATGAGGAAAAACATCAAAAATTTTATAAAGAAAATTTTGTTTTAAAAACTCCGTCATTTATTCATCAGGGTGAGGAAAAAGTCGGTTTTAATTCTGCAGAAAAAGGAACTATTTTCCATTTGGCTTTGCAACTTTTAGACTTTTCAAAATTTGATACAGAAGATATTTCAAAAATAAGAGAAGAAGTTAAGTCGCAAATAAACTCATTTGTAGAAAAAAATATTATGAGCTTGGACGAAATAGAAACGATAAAAATAAATTGGATTGTAAAATTTATTCAGTCTGATATTTTTAAAGAAATTTACATTGCAAATAAATCTGAAAAATTATTTAAAGAAAAAGCCATTGACTATAATATAAAATTGAAAAATCTATTTAAAGATGAAAATATTTCAGAAGACGAAAAAATTATGGTAGTCGGAATAATTGACCTTTTCTTTGAAAATGAAAATGGGGAAATAATTTTATTGGATTACAAGACAGATTATGTAACAAAAGAAAATCTTGAAGAAGTAAAGGAAAGATATAAAGTACAATTGGATTTGTATAAATCTGCAATTGAAGATATTTCTGGCAAAAAAGTTGCCAAAAAGGGATTATATCTATTTGGAATAAATGAATTTGTTGAAATTTAGGAAAAATCAAAGTCAAAACTTGACTTTGATTTTTTAATGAGATAAAATATAATTACATATTAGAAATAGGTAAAATTAGATTAATTTCAGGAAAATGTATTATATAATTGAGAAAATAATTATAATATTTTACTTAAATATAATTATATGGAAATAATATAATAGGGAGTTGGGGGAATTAATGAAGTCATTCATTCAAGTTTTTAAGAATTGTATCAATAAAAAAATAATTGTTATATTTGCTTCTTTGATTGTATCACTAGACAGATTAATTTTAATTTCAATGTTTCCATTAATTATAACAATAAAGAGAAAAGAAGATATAATCGTTTTATTATATGTTTTATTGTTTTTTATTTTCGGAGAATTTTTTAATATTTTTGTAAATTACAGTTTGGAAAAGGATGGAGAAAAACATAAAAAAGTCCTGAAATTAAATATGTTAAAATCTTTTGAAAATATTGAGCTTAAAGAATTTGAAAGTGTAGATTTTAAGAATAAAATATTTGTAGTAAATAATTATATGGAAAATTATATAAAAATTTCTAAAGATTGCTATAAAACTATTATAAATTTGTTTTTAGCTCTTTTTGTGTTGCTTATTATTTTTTATATTAATGTATATATGTTTATAATTTATTTATTCGTAATTGCTTTTGTTTTGTATTTAAAGAATAATCAACTAAAAGCGTCTAAAGATATTTGGATTAAATATATGGAAAATTGTAAGGAACACAATATAATAAATAATATATTGATAGATAAAAAACATTCTAATGAAAGAAAAATATTTAATGTTTTTAATTTTTACAATAAGATATTTTTACATAAGTATGACGATGCCATTGATGAAAATTTAAAGGATGCTAGAAATCGTCTGAAATTTGATTTTTTGTATGAAGTTTCAAATTATTTTCTTGTATTATTTATGCTGATTGCAAGTTTATATTTATATGATTTGGGAAGCATTAATATTTCCTATTTTTACTTGTTAAATAGCGGATTAATTATAATAACTGAAATAATTGGTACTGAGTTAAATAAAATATCAGATTATTTTAATTTTACAAATGGTATTAATTTATATCACGAATTTATTACAAAGAAAAAATTAGTAAAAAAAGATGTAAAATTAAGTAATTATAATATAGAATTTGATAGAGTTTTCTTTAGATATCCTAATTCAGATGAATATATAATTAAGAATTTTTCATTTACCTTTGAGTTTGGAAAGAATTATTCAATTTTAGGTAGAAATGGTTCAGGAAAAAGTACTTTAATTAAGTTACTATTAGGATTGTATAGAGTTGAAAAAGGTAATATAAGAATAGGTGGTGTTGATATAAATGATATATCATTAGAACAGAAGTCAAAAATATTTTCTGTGCTTTTTCAACATCCTAAAAAGTATCCATTTACTATTTTTGAAAATATAACTTTAGAAGAATCTCAAAAAGGAGATTTAGACATAGATAAGAGCATTGTTGAATTTGTTGAAAATTTTAATGATGGAATAGATTCATACACCAGTATTAATTACAAGAATAATGTTAATCTTTCAGGGGGTCAGTGGAAAAATATATTTTTTAATAGAGTTTTTTTGAGAAAATCAAAAGTTTTTATTTTTGATGAACCTACTTCTAATTTAGATCTTTTTTTAGAATTAGAATATTATAAAAATATACAAGATAAAATTTCTGGAAGCTTAAATATATTTATTTCTCATAGACTTGGAATTGTTAAATATACTGATATAATTTTATTGATTGAAGATGGAAATTTGATTGAATCAGGAACACATAATGAATTAATTTCTTATGGAGGAAAATATTTTGAAATGTATGAAATTCAAAAATCAATTTTTGACTAATATAAAGATGATATCTAGGTGTATTAATCTATTTTATAGTACATATAGAAAAGAGCTATTTATTATGATATTAGTTACAGTAATAACTGCTTTGACTTATATGTTTGGTATGATTTATACTAGAGAATTTTTTAAAGGGATAGTTATTTTTAAAAATGAGGATTTTAATATTTTTTTTAAGAATATTGTGTTTTCATTTCTTCCATATGTTACATTTTTATTTATAATAGCTATAAAGAAAATTTACTTTGATAGATACTATATACAATATATCTTAATTCCAAATTTTGAAAAAATTTTAAAAACAAAAATTCAAAAAAAGTGCTCTGAAATTGAAATTATAGAATATGAAAAAAATAATATAAATGAAAAAATTCATGAAGCAACAGTTTGTAGCACAAATATATTTAGACTTGTAGAGACTGTTATTTCATACTTTGGTTTAATTTTAAATATTGTATTAATTTCAAATTTTATTATTTTTATTAATATAAAATATCTATTTTTTTTGATACTAATATTATTTCCTTTAATTTTAGAAAATTATTTTAAAGGAAGGTACATTACTAAATATCGTTTAGACTTGAATTTATATGAAAGAAGAAAAAAAGAGATTGAGAATAGTATTTTAGAAGATTCAACTTATGCAGAATTTAAAATATATAATACTTTAGATTTTGTTTTAAAAAAATTAAATAATGTATTTAATGAACACAATAAGAAGTTTTCTATTTTGAATAAGAAGATATATATCATAGAATTAATTTCGAAATTATTAATATATTTAGGAAAAATATCAATATATCTACTGGCTACATTCGATTATATAAATACCAATGATATCGGTAATTTGATTATCGTTATAGTGGGTGTAAATATAATTTCAAAATTTATTGAAGAAATTTTTTCGCTACAAGGATATATTATGATGTTCTCAAAATTATCTGTACCATACTTTGAATTTATGAGCTTAGAATTTGAAAAAGAAAGCTTGCATAATGATAATTCTGTAGAATTATCTAATTTGAAGTTCAAATATCCAAATGCTAAAAAATATTGTTTAAAAAATATAAATTTGAAGATAAATAGAGGAGAGATTATTGCTATAGTTGGCAAAAATGGTTCTGGGAAAAGTACTCTGGCAAAGATTTTACTTGGATTATATAAGCCAAGTGAGTCCGAATCTAACAAATTAATTGCAAAAAATTCAGTTGTCTTTCAAGATTTTTGCAAATATCCTTTAGATGTTAGAAATAATATTGAGCTAGGCAGTGAATCTAGTGCGGATTCTTTTGCTATTATGAAATCAATGGGATTTAAAAGTGAATATTACGAAAAACTATTAGGAAAAGAAATAGGAGGACTGGAACTATCAGGAGGACAGTGGCAAAAACTTGCTATTTGTAGAGGAATTTATAAAGATAGTAATTTTTTAGTTTTAGACGAACCAACAGCAGAAATAGACCCTATTTTTGAAAAAGACATTTACGATATTTTTAAAAAAATTTTATCTGACAAAACAGGTGTAATTATAACTCATAGATTGGGTAGCATAAAATTTTCAGATAAGATTTTAATATTAGATGAAGGAGAAATTTTAGCTTATGATACTCATATCAATTTATTAAAAAATTGCGATTATTATAAGAAAATGTGGGATGCACAAAAGCAAAATTATTTATAATTAATATCTTATATACTTTAAAGGAGAAGTTTCATTTATGAAAAATAAAAAAATTTTAAAGATTATATCAATCATTTTAGTTATAGTATGTATAATATTTTTATCAGTATTTTTAAGATATAAATATGAATTACATTCTTTAAAAAATGAAATTGTAAATAATAAAGTAATTAAAGTATATTTTGAGGGAAGTGGATACACAGCAAATATAGAGTCTGATGAGGATAAAAAAGAGTTTTTTAATCTAATTTCTGATTGTAAATTTAGATTTAAAATTACAATGGAAGATACAGAAAAATCTTCGCCTTCTGTAGAAACTGAATTTAATGGAAATGAGATATTTCTTTTCGTGTTTTCTAAAACTTCAAGGATTGATTTTAATCTTAAAAATAAATATTATTTGCTTAACTATAAGAGAAAAGATATTTCTGAAAAGAGTTTAATTAAATTATATGAAAAATTTTGTAAAAATTATAAAGAAGACAGTAATTATAAGAAGTTAAAACAAAGAAACTAGTGTTTTTTTAAATTGTAAAAAATTTTATTTGAGTGCTTGATTTTATAAAAACATAGGTGTATAATATATATGTTTTCAAGGAGAATGAAAATAATTCTTGAAAAGTATATTATAATTTTAGCAATGAACTTTTAGTTTGAGGCATGATAAAAATACTGGATATAAAATTTGGTATTTAGTAGGAAGAATGATAATATTATACGGAACAAAGGTAAAGAGTAAAGAAATAGGACAAACTAAAGAAGTATGTAGTTGTGGTCATTGTAATAACACTTCAATATGGACGCTTTATAATAATAGAAGATGGTTTACACTATTTTTTATTCCAATTTTTCCGTTATCATCAACGAAGTTTTTGGAATGTCCAGTTTGTGGATGGGGAATTAAAGTAGATAATAAAAATTCCGATTTAATAATGCCCTTAGTAGAGTTTTATGATAAATAATTGTATGCTAAATTATATTTTAAATAAATAGAGTAAAGAATAACTGATTGAACAATTAAAATTTTTATATTGATAATTGTTGATTATGGCGAGATGAAATTTATTTTATATGAACTTATTGTAAATTAAATTTAAATATTATATTAGAGAATAAAATTTCAAAATTGTTTACAATAATTGAGCTTGCCATTATGTGAACAATTTTCTAATTTTTTATCGCAAAATTGGAAGTGCATTTTTACGAATGCGCTTTTGTTTTGGAGAAAATTTAATAATTTAAAATTTTTAGAAAGGAGGCATTTATGGAAAGTTTTATAAAAAATATATTTGATATTGATAAAGGTGCTGAGGATTATCAACAAAGATTAGAAGTTGAGAAACAAAGATTACTTAAAGATAGAAAAGAAAAGATGAAAGTTATAGATGACGAGTATAATAAGGTTTTGGAAGAAGAACAGGAAAATCTTAAATTACATCTTTCTTCAATAGAGAGTGAAGATAAGGATAAATTAGTGGAATATAGTAAAAAGGCTGAAGCTATAAAGAATATTTTTAAAGATAAAAAAGAAATCTTAATTAAAAATTTTGCTGATTCTCTTTTAGAAAGCGGTGAGTTTTATGGGGAATAATTTTCATTCAATTAATGCAAAAATCGGAGTTTTAAGAAAGGGAATTTTAAAAGAATCCGATTATGATAAAATTTTATCTTTTGAACAAAGGCATGAAATAGTTGATTATTTAAAGAATAATATATTATATAAATATGAGATTCCTTTGTATGAAGAAAGATCTATGAGAAATAGATACGATACAGAATTTATGCTCAATAAGATTGAAGCTGATTTACTTGGCAGATTAAAATTTTTCCTCTTTGGTGAGGATAAAAAGATTATGGAAGTTATGCTTATGAAGTATGAATTTAAAGATTTAAAAATAATTCTTAGAAGCATTGTTGAAAATGAAAAGATAGACTTGGAAAGAGATACAATAATGTATAGGAAAAATAAACATATTGATTATTCTAAACTAGTAAATTGTGAAACTTTTAATCAGGCTTTAGATGTTTTGAAAGGTACAGTTTATAAAAAGGCAATTGCTTCTCTTACTGATGAAGATATATTTAGACTTCATTTTCATGTTGAAATGAAATTAGATAGTTTATATTTTCAATCAATGAAAAATGCTATTGATAAATTATCAAAGTCGAGTCAGGCTATTTTTAATGATTATTTTTCTACTTTAATAGATACAATCAATCTTCAATGGATAATCAGAGCTAAAAAATATTATGATTTACCGAATGAGGAAATTTACAGTTATAGTTTACGATATGGTAAATATATTAAAGGAGATTTTTTAAAGGACTTGATATATAGTGATAGTGTTGAGGCTATTGTTGAGAAGATAAAGAAAACTAAATTAAGACATACTCTTGAAGATGCTAATGGAAATACTATTGTCTCAAATAGAAATATTAACGAATATGTTTATCTTAGCCATTTAAAGAAACTTAAAGACTATGATAATTCAATTTCTACTTTACTCAAGTTTATTATTCAGTTGAATATTCAAAATGAAAATTTAATTAGAATAGCAGAAGCGAATAAGTATAAACTTAGTAAAAGTGAAGTAAAAGAATATTTAATTAATATTCATTGATTTAGTTAGGGGGTGCTAAATTGGCTGTCGAAAAAATGAAAATGATGAATCTCGTTGCTTTAAAACAGGATGCTCACAGTATTCTTAGAGAAATTGTTTTGAATGGCTCGATTCATATTACAAATGCTGGAAATTCAGAAAATTTCACAATGAAGTATATGGATTCTCAAATAGGGATTTTTAATGATATGGGTGTTGCTGTTGATAAGATAAGACCATATCATAGAGAAAAAGTTTTTAAAAAGAGAAAGTATAAAGAACTTTTAGATCAGATGTTTGCCTTCTTTAACATTAAAGAAGATGATGTTACTTTAAATGATTTACAAAATTTAAATTATAGTGAAAAGCTTAAAATATTAGAGGATATTTCTGTGAAATCTTCTTCAATAAAAACTAGGGAAGATGAGAATAGGAAAAAGAGAGCAGAAATTAAAATTTTATTAAATGCTGTTGAATATTTTTCCGATAGTGATATGAAAATATCTGAGTTTTATAATTTAAAACATATTAATTTTGATATGGGAGAAATTTCAAAGAATTCTTGGATAAAATTAAAGGCAAATTATGAAAATATTAAGGGAATAGTTGTGCATTTAGGAACTAGTAGTTATGGAGAAACTGTTATAATCTTCACTCCTTCCGTTTATGCAAAAGATACAAAATATTTTATTCGTTCTTTGTCCTTTGATAGAATTGAGCTTCCTAATTTAGATATTTCTTTTAAGGATTTTATAAAGAATAAAAATGCTGAATTGGAAAGTTTAGAAAGAGAACAAGATGAAATTTTAAAGGAAAAAGCTGAATTTAAGGATAAATATTTACAAGAAATTTTAGGTTTCTATTACAGATATAAAATTATTGAAAAGATTGAGGAACTTGAAGGACATATTGCAGAAAGTAAAAATTTTATTTTATTAAGTGCTTTTGTTCCGGAATCTAAAGTTGAAAGTATAAAGAATGCAGTTGAAAAAGTTTCAGAAAGTGCTTTGATATATTTTGAAGATGATAATGAAATTCCTTCAAGATTTAAAATACCTACAAAGTTAAAAAATAATTTTATTTTAAGACCTTTTGAAGCTTTGGTAAAGATGTATTCAATTCCAGATTATAAGGAAACAGATCCGACGCCGTTTTTTGCAATAACATATTTGCTTTTGTTTGGAATGATGTTTGGAGATGTAGGGCAGGGTTTGATTTTTGTAATCGCTGGAATGTTATTCTCTAAAAAACTTGGTGTAATAGCAAAGATTATTCAAAGAATTGGTTTTTCATCAATGTTTTTTGGATTTATTTATGGAAGTGTTTTTGGAATTGAGGATTTAATTCCAGCATTAATTATAAGACCGATGAATGATATTAATACAATACTGGTTGCAACTATTGGACTTGGTATTTTAATGATATTAATTGCATATTTTATCAATTTTAGAAACTTAAAGATGAGAAAAGAATTTGGAAAATTATTTTTAGATAAAAATGGTTTATCAGGATTTTTATTCTATATCTCATTTATAGTAATAGTTTTAAATACTGTTTTGTTGAAAAAGTATGTAAGTGTAAATGTATCTTCAATAATTACAATAATAAGTGTTGTAATTTTGGTTGTAACTTCAACATTGATGTTTATGAAACCTAAACTTGTTCCGATGATTAGTAAAATAGAGGAAAAGGAAGACTTTTCTCCTGTTGAAAGCGGATTTGAAATGTTTGAAACTGTTATGGGATTCTTTTCAAATACTCTTTCTTTTATAAGAGTTGGAGCTTTTGCGATTAATCACGTTGGACTTTTTATGGCGTTTCACGCTTTAGGACAAATGCTAGGTTCAAGTTTTGGAAATATATTTATGATTGTTTTAGGAAATATATTTATTGTTTGTCTTGAAGGACTTATAGTTTTCATTCAAGCAATAAGATTAGAATATTATGAATTATTCAGTAAATATTTTAATGGTGAAGGAATAAATTATGAACCATTAAAAGTAGAATTAAAAGAAGAAATTTAGGAGGAAAATTATGAAAATTACTTTATTATTAATAACATTAGGAATAGGAACAACTATTTTAACAGGTATATCTTATTTAAGAAAAGAAAAGAAAACAACAAAATCAGGATTAAAAAAGGCAATAGCTATTAATGTCATTTCAATTTTAGCTTTATTTTTAATGGGACTTGTTCCAGATATTGCATTTGCAGCTGAAACTACACAAAGTACAGCAAGTTCAGCAAGTGGAATGGGATATTTAGCAGCTGCTTTATCAACTGGTCTTGCAGCAATTGGTACTGGAATAGGTGTTGGTCAAGCTGGTTCAGCAGCAATTGGTGCCGTTTCAGAAGATTCTTCAATTTTAGGTAAAACACTTATTATTCTTGGACTTGCAGAAGGTATTGCTATTTACGGACTTATAATTTCAATTATGATTTTACAAAGAGTTTAGGAGAATTCTATGATAAGTTATCTTATATCTGATAATACAGATACACTTGTAGGAATGAGATTAGCTGGTATAACTGGAGTTGTTTTAAAGACTAGAGAAGAGGCGTTGGAAGAATTTAATGATTGTCTAAATAATAAGGAAATTGGAATTTTAATTTTAACTGAAAATATTTTTAATCTTATTAGTGAAGAGGTTATGGCAGTTAAGTTGAAAAATATTTTTCCACTTATAGTTGAGATACCAGATAGAACAGGTTTGAAAAGAGATCCAAATTTCATTACAAACTATATAAACGAATCAATAGGAATTAATATTTAAGGAGAAATCTTATGATAACAATTGAAGATAAGATAGAGTCATTTAAAAGAATACTAAATGAAGAAATTGACGAAAAGTATGATGAAGAATTGAAAAAAATTGCTTCGGAAACTGAAAGATTAATGACAGAATATAAAGCTAAAAAATACGAAGAAATTGAAAAATTAAAGAGAGAATATAGGACAAAACTTGATAATAAGTCAGATAAAATTCGTTCAAAAACTTTAAAAGAAGGACAAGATATCATTTTAAATACTAATAAAGAAATTTATGATGAATTTTTTAAAGCTCTTAAAGAAGAATTGAATAACTCATATATGACTGAAAAAGGTGTATCATATTTAAAAAATACTTTAAAAAATGTAAAATCAGAAATAAATTCTAATGATATTATTTATGTTTATGAAAAAAGTTTTGAAAGAGATAATGAAATAATAAAAAATGTCTTAGGAGATATCAAGGTTGAAAAAAGTCTTGATATAAAAGTTGGAGGTTTTGAAATAGAAAATGTGGAAAGAACTTATAGATTAAACTATTCTCTTGATTTTCTATTAACAACAAAATACCAAAAGATTTTAGCAAAGTTAAAAAAAGAAATTGGAATAAACAATTAATTAATAATTGTAATGAGGAGAAAGGTAATGCGTAATATACCTAAAATAATTGATATAAATGGTCCTGTTGTTAAAGCAGACTGTATGGAAATTTACAAGGTTAGAGATATGGTTTTGGTTGGGGATAAAAAATTAATCGGAGAAATCATATCTATTGATGAAGATGTAGCGACTATACAAGTTTATGAAGAAACACAAGGGCTAAAAGTTGGAGAAACTATAGAAAGTACAAATGTTCCACTATCAGTAACATTAGGCCCTGGAATTATAGGAAATATATTTGACGGTATTCAAAGACCGCTTGAAAAAATATATTCAATGACAGGAGAATTTATTGCAGAAGGAATAGGTCTTGTGTCTATTGATAAAGAAAAACAATGGGATGTTGAAATTCTTGTTAAAGTTGGGGATAAATTATCTGCAGGAGAAATTTTTGCAACAACTCAAGAAACCAGTTTTATTGAACATAAAATTTTAGTTCCACCAACTATTAGTGGTGAAGTAATTGAAGCTTTACCATCAGGAAAATATAATTTAGAGACTGATTTAGTAACAATAAAAGATGAAGATGGAAAAATTCATAAATTAAAAATGTATCATCAATGGCCTGTAAGAATTCCACGTCCAATAGATGTGAGAATGCCAATTTCAAGACCTTTAGTAACAGGGCAAAGAGTACTTGATGTTTTCTTTCCAATAGCAAAGGGAGGAACTTCAGCACTTCCGGGTGGATTCGGTACAGGAAAAACTATGACTCAACATCAACTTGCAAAATGGTCTGATGCTGATATTATAGTTTATATCGGCTGTGGAGAACGTGGTAATGAAATGACAGATGTTCTTGAGGAATTTCCAAAGTTAATAGACCCAAGAACTTCAAAACCGCTTATGGAAAGAACTATTTTAATAGCAAATACTTCAAATATGCCGGTTGCTGCTCGTGAAGCGTCAATATATACCGGAATAACTATTGCGGAGTATTATAGAGATATGGGTTACCATGTTGCAATAATGGCTGACTCTACTTCAAGATGGGCAGAAGCTCTAAGAGAAATTTCAGGAAGACTTGAAGAAATGCCTGCAGAAGAAGGCTATCCTGCATATCTTCCTTCAAGAATTGCACAATTTTATGAAAGAGCGGGTTATGTAGAAACTCTTTCCAAAAAAGAGGGATCAATTACTGTAATTGGTGCTGTTTCTCCACCAGGTGGAGACTTCTCAGAACCGGTAACTGAAAATACTAAAAGATTTGTTTCAGCCTTTATAGGTTTGGATAAGAATTTAGCATATATAAGACACTATCCTGCTGTAAACTATCTAACAAGTTATAGTGGTTATACTACATTGATTAAAGAATATTATGATGAAAATGTATCTCCTGAACTTTTAAAATTAAGAGCAAAGATGATGGAACTTCTTTCAGAAGATAATAAATTGAATCAAATTGTTCAATTAGTTGGTGAAGATGTTTTACCAAATGATCAAAGAATTGTTATAGAAATTGCAAAAGTTTTGAAAAAGGGATTTTTACAACAAAATGCAATGCATGAAACAGACAGTTATGTTCCTTTGAAAAAACAATTTGAAATGTTAAAAGTAATAGATAATTTATATATGAATTGTACTTTAGCAGTAAAACAACAAGTTGCCCTTACTCAAATAAAAAATGATGATTTATTTGAAGAAGTTATTAAGATGAAATATAATATTCCAAATGAAAACTACGATGAAGCATTTGAAAAGTTAAATGCAAAAATCAATAGCTATTATACTGCTTTGATAGACGAAAATCAGGGAGAGTAGGTGATAATTATGCAAAGACAATATTTAAAACTAGAAAAAATAGATGGACCTTTGATTGTGCTTAAAGGTGTAGATAATGTCAGCTATGATGAAATGATGGATATAGTAATAGATGGAAGTGAAAGAAGAAGAGCCAAGGTTGTTAGAATTCAAGGAGATAAGGTAATTGCTCAAGTTTTTGAAGGCACAACCGGAATTTCAACACAAAATTCTGCTGTTACTTTCACAGGAACTCCACTTGAAATTTGTCTTAGTAAAGATATTTTAGGAAGAACTTTTAATGGCGTGGGAGAACCAATTGACAATGGGGATTATATTATTTCAGAGAAAAAATATAATGTAAATGGAAGACCTATGAATCCTGTTGCAAGAGAATATCCAAGAGATTATTTGGAAACTGGAATTTCTGCAATTGATACCCTTACTACTTTAATTAGGGGACAAAAACTTCCAATATTTTCATCAAATGGTTTGACACATAATGCATTGGCGGCTCAAATAGTTAGACAATCTAAATTAAAAAATTCTGACGATAAATTTGCAATAGTATTTGCAGGAATGGGAATTAAATATGATGATTATGAATTCTTTAAAAGTGCATTTGAAGAATCAGGAGCATCATCAAGAGTTGTTTCATATATAAATCTTGCTGATGCACCAATTGTTGAAAGGATTTCAACACCTAGAACTGCATTAACTGCTGCAGAATATCTTGCATTTGAAGAAAGAATGCATATTTTAGTAGTTATGACTGATATTACAAGTTATGCAGAGGCTTTAAGAGAAATTTCTTCTGCAAGAGAAGAAGTTCCTAGTAGAAAGGGATACCCTGGATATTTGTATTCAGATCTTTCTACCTTATATGAAAGAGCCGGAATGGTAAAGGGAAAGAAAGGTTCAATTACATTAATTCCTATTTTAACTATGCCTAATGATGATATAACACATCCAATCCCTGACCTTACAGGTTTTATTACTGAAGGACAAATAGTTTTATCAAGGGAATTATTCCAAAAGAATATTTATCCACCTGTTAATATTTTGCCTTCATTGTCAAGACTTATGAAAGATGGTATTGGAGATGGATATACAAGAGAAGATCATGATCAAGTACAATCTCAGTTATTCGCTCTTTATTCAAAGGTTATAGAAGTTCGTTCGCTATCACAAATAATTGGGGAAGATGATTTAACAGAAATAGATAAAATTTATATGGAATTCGGTAGGGAGTTTGAACAAAACTTTTTAAACCAAAACTTTGATGAATCCAGAACAATTGAAGAATCACTTGATATTGCTTGGGGTTTATTCAAACTATTCCCTAAAATTGAATTGGATAGATTGGAAAGTAAATATATAGAAAAATATGGAAGGTGGTAATATGATTCAAAATATTGCTCCTACGAAATCAAATCTATTAAAAATTAAAGACGATTTAAAATTATCTAAAGTAGGATATAATCTAATAGATAAAAAAAGAACCGTACTTATAAAAGAAATGATGCAACAAATTGAAAATGCAAAGGAAATTCAAGAAGATGTAAAAGTACTATTTGAAAGAGCTTATTCTATTTTGCAAGAGGCAAATATAACTATGGGGGTTATGAATGTGCAAGACATTTCACTATCAATAGATAAGTCTGAAAATTTTGAAATTTCTTATAAATCTATTATGGGACTTGATGTTCCGAGTGTAAAATACGAGCATGGAACTTTAAGACCACATTATGGAATGTATATGACAAGCCCGGCAATTGATGAAGCCATAAAAATATTTCAAAAAATTAAAAGACTTGTATATAGACTTGCAGAAACTGAAAATACAGTTTATAAACTATCTATAGAAATAAAAAAGAATCAAAAAAGGGCAAATGCTTTAGATAAAATTCAAATTCCGAATCTTGAAGAAACCGAAAAATATATTTCAGAAGTTCTTGAAGAAAAAGAAAGAGAAGATTTTTATAGATTAAAAAAGATTAAGAAAAAGAAAAATGTGTAGTATTTAAGGAGCAAAAGCTCCTTTTTTCTTGCTTATATATGTTTAATGTGTTAAAATAAATTTGATAGATTAAAATAAAAGGTGAAATTATGAAAAGATTAATTAATATTTTTTTTAATGATAATATAAAATCCCTAGAAGCTTTTATCAAGACGAAAGAATTGTTTGAAAAAAGAGGCTTTGAAATTTCTGAAACATTTAAAGAAGAGGCTGAATTAAGTATCTGTATAGGTGGAGATGGAGCCTTTATAAGAGGTGTACATAATTCTGACTTTCCTAAAGTTCCATTTGTTGGAATAAATACAGGGACACTTGGTTTTTTTCAAGAAATTAGTTTTGATAAAATTGAAAAATTTATAGATGATTATATAGAAGAAAAATATACTGTTGATAAAATTAGATTATTGGAATGTGATTTAAAAACAAATGATATTGTATTTTCAAATAAATGTCTAAATGATTTTGTTATTAAGTCAAATAGTTCAGAAATAATTCATTTAGATGTTTATATAGACGACAATCATCTTGAAACTTTTGCAGGAGATGGTTTAATAATCTCAACTCCTTCAGGGAGTACTGCTTACAATATGTCTGCAGGTGGAAGTATTATGCATCCATCCTTAAGAGGATTTCAACTAACACCATTAGCTCCAATCTTTTCAAAAGTGTATAGGACTATTTCAAATTCTTTGGTAATTCCTGATACGTCTACTCTAAAAATAGTTCCGTTAGAAAATCAACATAAAAAAATTAGTTTTGTTGCTGATGGAATAGAGAAAGACTATACAGATGTATCATATTTTGAGTTTAAAAAATCAAGATTTAAGTTATATAAATTAGTATTCAACGAAAACTGGTACTGGATAAATATGAAAGATAAGTTCTTATAAGAAAATCTTATAATAGACTTGTTATCCATAAAAAATTAATATAAGAAAAATGTTGAAATAATATATAAATGTGATATAATGGAATTAGATATAAAGCGTAAATAAATACAAGTATTATATGATTATATAATAATGAGTTTATTTAGTTGCTTTTTCATATAATGTTCCGATATAAAACAGAGAAGATGAGCAATTTGAAGCTTGTCTTTTTTGTTATAAAAAATATTAGAAGGAGAAAAATTATGGAAATGAGAAGAAAGGATAGAGAACTAAGTGTAGAAGAGGGAAAAGAATTACTAAAAAACGGAGAATATGGAATTCTTTCAACATCTGATAGTTGTAATCAACCTTATGGAATACCGTTGAGTTATGCATATTGTAATGATGTTATATACATTCATTGTACAAACCAAGGTGGATATAAATTAAAAAACATAGAAGAAAATTCTAAAGTTTCTTTTACGGTAGTAGATAAAGTTGAAAGACAAGCGAGTCAATTTTCTACAAAATATATGTCCGTTATTGTACTTGGAGAAATAACTATAGTTAACAATGAAGAAAAACTTAAAGGTATTAAATCAATATTATATAAATATTCACCTGATTTTATAGAATCCGGAATGAAATATATTGAAAAAAGTTTCGATAAGATTCATGTTCTAAAAATAAATATAAAAGAAATAACTGCTAAAGGTAAAAAATAATTGATAATAATTGATATTATATAAAAATTTTATAAAAAAACTTAAAAATATGACAAAAAGGTATTGACTGATAGGGCGAAGGCTGATATAATATTAAGGCACTTAAAGAGCGGCATAATAATAAGTTATCATAATATAAGTTTTAAAAGGTTTGAAGGCAAAAAAAAGATAAAAAAGTGTTGACAAACGAAAATAATAGTGATATAATATTAAGGTCGCAACAAGAGTGACACGAACCAAGAAAAGTAAACAGTGATAAAAACTTTGAGAGTACAAAGAAAAACAATAATTTAGGTGTAAAAAAGTCAGCGAGAGCAGACGAACTTTAAATAGAGAGTTTGATCCTGGCTCAGGACGAACGCTGGCGGCGTGCTTAACACATGCAAGTCGAACGTGATTTTTGTGGAAATTCTTTCGGGAATGGAAATGAAATGAAAGTGGCGAACGGGTGAGTAACACGTGAGCAACCTACCTTACACAGGGGGATAGCCGTTGGAAACGACGAT